>NZ_JACVUQ010000030.1:0-816 GCF_016516525.1 Lactococcus sp. S64
GGAGTAGCGGCTAACTCTGGAACTAAACCTTAAAATACTTATAAATAAAAAAGCTCAAGAATAAGTTACTTGAGCTTTTTATTTATAATTATTTTAATTTAGAAAAAGCAAAAGCGTCCTTTAAAAAAGGACACTTGAGAGTTCTCTATGAAAAAACTTCTTTTATTGTAACTTTAATTCTACTCTTTGTAAAGTAAAATGTATTCATGTGCAGATATAGAATATTTGAATTGAGTACTATTTACGTTTATATTTTACTATAAAAACTATCAGTCTTTATTTTTTTGAAAATAATTTTATCATAATAAAATGACTTGCTCATATATGAATTAAGAACGGTAACTTAAGTTATACTATAAGATCTGCTATATTTTATGTTGAACTAACAAAAATAAAATACTAGAAGTGAAAGGGGTAGATACCATGAGAGCAGCCCATTATCATATTTTATGATTATTGATGATAGAATATAAAAAATATTTCAAATATTAATTTAAAATATTCAGTGGCAAACAAAGAGAGTATTTAACGAGCTTATTTTATTAAAGTAAAGTACTTTTTTCGAAAAATAATATAGTTCTATGATATTCAAATATTCTATATCTGCACATGAATACATTTTACTTTACAAAGAGTAGAATTAAAGTTACAATAAAAGAAGTTTTTTCATAGAGAACTCTCAAGTGTCCTTTTTTAAAGGACGCTTTTGCTTTTTCTAAATTAAAATACTTATAAATAAAAAGCTCAAGTAACTTATTCTTGAGCTTTTTATTTATAAGTATTTTAAGGTTTAGTTCCAGAGTTAGCCGCTACTCC
>NZ_JACVUQ010000031.1:0-733 GCF_016516525.1 Lactococcus sp. S64
TGCTAAGAATGTCCTTCATTCTATTAAAGATGAAGAATTATTCAATATTGTCGTTCCAACAGAAAAAGAAGGAGAATAATATGGCTTTAAATTTAATTGGAAATCTTTTAGGGTTAGGGTCAATTGTAAAAGTTGAAAATGAGAATAATACAGGACTCTATGTTGTTTTAGCACGAGGAGCGATGAAAGAGGGAGAAGATGGAGCGGTTCCACGATACTTGGTTGGACCGCATCCATACGGAGAAGCACCTGATCAAGAGACTTTTCCACTCATTGACTCTGAAATTAAAGAAGTAATTTTTGAGGGTTATACTGATGAAGCAGATGAAACATTTTTAAAAGATTTATTGTATCAGATGGAAAATGGTAGAAGACCCTCACAAGTTGCTCATCAATTCAAAGAAGCATTAACAGAAATACAAGAAGTTGAGGAATCCGAGGACGAAGTTTCGCAAGAAATGGCAAAAGGAAAAATAGACCCATTTTATAAACTTCGTAATTTAACACAATAAATGAAAGGAGAAAAATTATGAAGTCTGACGTAAATGTTGCCCAAGATGCTGTTTCTAAATTTTGGGGAGTAGATACTGGGAGTTTTAAAGGAAGTAAGATTTCTATTGGGGCAAGCAATATCGGAAGTATTAAAAAAGGAGCAAGTGTTTCCAAAGAGATGTTAACGGACTTGTCTGAGTTGGCGTCTTGCATAAAGAAACAGGCAGACAAATTTACTGAT
>NZ_JACVUQ010000032.1:0-588 GCF_016516525.1 Lactococcus sp. S64
ATTTGCCGACCAATGAAGACCATCAGGCGTTAAAAAGTTATTTGGCACAAGGTTGTTAGCCTTGATTGTAATATTGATATCATCTAGCGTGGCTGGCCCTGTGATGTCATTGGCGACTGAACCGGTCGCTTCAATAGTGCTTATTGCAGGGTCTTGACCATTGGCTTGACTGGCAATTGAACCATTTGTGAGAACAGGATTTATGATTGTTCCGCTCGCCGACAGGCTTGAAGCAATTGTGACGTTTGCTTTTGATGAATCAAGGGGAACACTTGGGGCTTTTGAAGTTGAGGCCTTTGAACTCAATGAAGTTGAAACCTCTGAAGAATTAGAGCTTGCTTCTACACTTGAAGTCTGAGCCGAACTGGTTGAAGATGATGAAACTGAACTGGCATTTGGAGCGGTGCTTGCCTGTGAAGTGATTGAGCTTGCCGCTTTAGTTCGCGTTTCTGCCTGTGAACTTCCTGTATTTCCTTCGGTTGTCGAATCAGACACGGCAAGAGAAGAATTTACAGTTGGATTGGTGACAGCTTCAGTTTGGTTTGGTGGGCTAACAGCCAAATTTTCATCAGCCTTTACTGCTAAAGG
>NZ_JACVUQ010000033.1:0-533 GCF_016516525.1 Lactococcus sp. S64
ACAATATTGAATAATTCTTCATCTTTAATAGAATGAAGGACATTCTTAGCATGAACTTCTTTTTTTACATCCATTGGTAAATTATCAATGAAGCGTTGCGTATTCAAATCACCGCCAAAAAGGAGTTGGTATGTATTTTCTTTCAAAGGACCTGTGAGACTATAACTATTTGAGATTCGTGACATATTATCCATAAAAATAAGTTGAACACTAGTATTTTGAAGCCCGATAATTTCTAATACTTGATCAGGTCTCATCATTAATTTTTCAAAAATATCCGACAGACCATTAATGATAATTAATTGTTGAGTTTCTTCATTTTTTTCTATTAAATCTTCTAATGCTTCCTTAACAAGTTGAGATTCAGCCATAAGTATTTTCTTGCCAATATAAAGCGAAACATCATTCATCAAAAATTCTAAACTACTATTTGTATCAATAACAATAATATTTTCTCTAGATACTTGTTTCAAAATTTGATTTGTCAAAAAAGGATAAATTAATTTTGCTTGTTTAGATGATTCAGGGAAAAT
>NZ_JACVUQ010000034.1:0-415 GCF_016516525.1 Lactococcus sp. S64
AGCAATTCTCTAAGTGATTCACTTTCAGATAGTCATTCTCTAAGCGATTCACTTTCAGACAGCAATTCATTAAGTGATTTACTTTCAGATAGTCATTCTCTAAGTGACTCGCTTTCAGACAGCAATTCTCTAAGCGATTCAATCTCAGACAGTGGTTCACTAAGTGACTCGCTTTCAGACAACAATTCATTAAGTGATTCACTCTCCGATAGTGATTCCTTAAGTGATTCATTATCAGACAGCAATTCTCTAAGTGATTCACTTTCAGATAGTCATTCTCTAAGCGATTCAATCTCAGACAGCGATTCTCTGAGTGATTCATTATCAGAGAGTGATTCTTTGAGCGACTCAATCTCAGACAGTGATTCATTAAGTGATTCACTTTCAGATAGTCATTCTCTAAGCGATTCAATCT
>NZ_JACVUQ010000035.1:0-391 GCF_016516525.1 Lactococcus sp. S64
ACTTCATTTAGACAAAGTATATAAACCCTATCCTCAACTTGAAAGTAAAGATAATTTTGAAGTGATTCTTCGACAACTCTCAAGCTTAGAACACATGGAGGTGGAAAAAAATGCCATTCCTGAGCGCTTAAGTCTACTTGAACAATATCTTGTCGAAACGGTTGAAGATTTTAATATCTCTGAGCGTTGGGCACAAGCGGAACCAAGTAAATCGATTGCATCTATGATAGGATGGAAGGGGAAAAAAGAATTCGCCTTTTGGGATCTCCATGAACAAGTCCATGGTCCACACGCGATTGTTGGGGGAACATCTGGTTCTGGTAAATCAGAATTCTTAACCACTTTCTTAATGGGGCTTGCCATTAACTTTTCACCAGAAGACATCGGAATG
>NZ_JACVUQ010000036.1:0-370 GCF_016516525.1 Lactococcus sp. S64
TTTCTTAATGGGGCTTGCCATTAACTTTTCACCAGAAGACATCGGAATGTTAATCATCGACTGGAAAGGGGGAGGAATTGCGGATACTCTAGCTAACCTTCCTCATTTCATGGGTTCAATCACGAACTTAGACGGTGCCGGAACGGCAAGAGCTTTAGCTTCTATCAATGCCGAACTCAAAAAACGTCAACGTGAATTCAGAAAATATGGGGTAAGTAATATTGCTGGGTACACTAAACTTTATCGTGATCGAGTGAATCAAAAAGAAGGTGTGAAGTATCCAAGTAAACCCCTCCCACATTTGATGCTTGTTTCCGATGAATTTGCGGAATTGAAAGAAAATGTTCCAGAATTCCTAGATGAATTGACC
>NZ_JACVUQ010000037.1:0-355 GCF_016516525.1 Lactococcus sp. S64
CAACGCATGAGGGAGTCAAAGTCCCTTGCCTTACCGCTTGGCTATACCCCATTAAAAAGGCGGATGACGAGGATCGAACTCGCGAGTGCCGGCGCCACAAGCCGGTGTGTTAACCACTTCACCACATCCGCCATAATGAAACACGGGCAGCAGGAATTGAACCCACACTAAAGGTTTTGGAGACCTTTGTACTACCTTTATACGATGCCCGTTTTCTATGGAAGGGGAGGGATTCGAACCCCCGAACCCGAAGGAGCGGATTTACAGTCCGCCGCGTTTAGCCTCTTCGCTACCCTTCCAAACTCTTTATTCACTTAATGGCTGAAACAACCAATGGGAGTTAACGGGATCGAAC
>NZ_JACVUQ010000038.1:0-319 GCF_016516525.1 Lactococcus sp. S64
TGAATCGCTATCCGAAACTGAATCACTGATTGAATCGGATGCTGAATCACTGATTGAATCGGATGTCGAATCACTATCTGAAACTGAATCGGAGATTGAGTCTGACGTTGAGTCGCTATCACTTACTGAATCGGAGATTGAATCTGATGTTGAGTCACTATCACTTACTGAATCGGAGATTGAGTCTGACGTTGAATCGCTATCCGAAACTGAATCACTGATTGAATCGGATGTTGAATCACTGATTGAATCTGATGTTGATTCACTATCTGAAACTGAATCGCTGATTGAATCTGACGTTGAGTCGCTATCACTTACT
>NZ_JACVUQ010000039.1:0-303 GCF_016516525.1 Lactococcus sp. S64
AGTGATTCATTAAGTGATTCACTTTCAGATAGTCATTCTCTAAGCGATTCAGTCTCTGATAGCAACTCAACTTCTGATTCAATCTCTGACTCAGTCTCTGATAGCAACTCAACTTCTGATTCAATCTCTGACTCCGTCTCTGATAGTGCGTCAACTTCTGATTCAATCTCTGACTCTGTTTCTGATAGTGCATCAACTTCTGATTCAATCTCTGACTCAGTAAGTGATAGCAACTCAACTTCTGACTCACTCTCTGATAGTGCGTCAATATCTGATTCAATCTCTGACTCAGTCTCTGATAGC
>NZ_JACVUQ010000003.1:0-269047 GCF_016516525.1 Lactococcus sp. S64
TGTGCTTGATGTTGGGTTTGTTGTTCCGCCTGAACTTGAGCCACCATCTGTATTTGATGTTGGATTTGTTGTTCCACCTGAACTTGAGCCGCCATCTGTGCTTGATGTTGGATTTGTTGTTCCGCCTGAACTTGAGCCACCATCTGTACTTGATGTTGGATTTGTTGTTCCGCCTGAACTATCCGAATTAGCATTTGAAGAAGCAACATAGCTTGAAGCTGCTGAAGCATCTGATTCAGCTTGACTTGCAGCATATGATGCGGCTTCAGCTTCACTTAATGCTTGTGAAGCAAGACTTGATGCTGCTATTGAGTCTGCCATAACTTCTGACCGATAAGAATCAAAGTCAGGATCACTACTAATAGCTGCAGATCCAGCTTGATTTGCTTCTGAGCTTGCTTTATCAACAAGTGATTGCGCTTGACTTGCATGATCGCTTGCTTGACTCGCTAATGAGCTTGCTGTGCTTGCTGATGTTGAGGCATCTGAGGCAAAGCTTTGGACATTAGTATCATCTGGATATTGACTTGCAAGAGAACTTGCTGTTGAGGATCCAGATGAGGCTTCATTTGAAGCTTCAGATGCAATACTTACTGCAGATGAAGCTGTACTTTGTGTTTCATCCCAAAGAGGTGAGACATAAAGACCATTTCCTGAATTACCAGTCAAAGGATCCCCAACAGAAAAGTCAGAAGTCAAGAATGCATTTGCATATTGACTCAAATCAAGTCCAGAGAATTTAAAGATATTTTCTTTAGATACGCCATCAGCTCCAACTTTGATAGACACATTGATAGTGGCAATTGCTTTACCATCTGCGTACAAAGTAGCAGTTCCATCTTGAGTAGAACTTGGCATATCCGCATTCCAAACATCAAGAACAGCATAAACTGTTTGATTTGTGCTTGCTGGAAGATTTTCTCCTTGTTCGTAGGCAAGTGTATATCCATAAGAACCTGTGAACTCTTGACCAGTAGATGGATCAGTTGATTCGTAGGTAAATGTGATTGGGCTTCCAGCTGTATCAACTGTTGCCGAACTTGCAGTTCCAGCTACAAGTGCATATCCTGAAATTGTAGGTGCTGAAACTGTTTCTCCAGCATACTTGTCATAGGTATATGAACCGATTGATGTACCATCAGAGGTTACAGCATTGATGACCCCTTGAATATCATCTGTATTTACTTGATAAACAACTGAAGTATATTGGGTTTGGCCTGGTGCTGCTGATACCCCTTGAACTGCTCCTAAAGCGTTTGCAGTAATTACTGTTGTTTCTGGAACAAAAGTATTATCTAATTGTCTATCAGTTATAGCTGCAGATTGACCTTCATAATAATAATTAGCTGTTTTTAAATTCTCTAAAATTTGTTCTGTTGGATCGTTTAATATCAAACCAACTGCAACTGTCGCAAGTCCAGTTGCTGAATAACCTGAACTTGTTAAAATTTGTTGAATAGCTGAAGACATAGCAACAGACATTGCACTAGAAGCTCCTGATAGAATGCCATTAGATTGAGTAACTACATTCATGGCGGACGTGTCAGCTGCTACTGAACCTGTTGCATTATTTGCAGTATTCAACATATTTTGGAAAATCGTGTTAATATTTCCTTGAGCTGTTGCAATATAACTACCTGCAACAGAAGCTGTATTAGTATTCGTTGATAAACCGTAAATTGCGAGGGCGCCTGATAATGCAAGATATTTTGCATAGGCAAGATTTACTCCAAGGTTAGATTGCAAATCACCTGCTGTAATTGCATTAGAAACTGCTGCAGAAAGATTGATTGGCATTAATCCAGCAATATTGGATGAAGATAAGGCTGCTGCGGAAACTTTTGTTGAAGCTTGGCTTGCTTGTGCTGTAGAAACAGCAATAGGAAGTGTAGATACGGTATTGGCTGCCAATGTCGCCTGACTAATTAAGTTAGCCATGATATTTGAAATATTTTGACTAACCGCTGTTGTATATGAAATCCCATCGGTATTGATCGTTAATGTACCATCAGTATTCATTGTTACAGGTGCCAAAATAGATTGTGTATAAATACCATTTGTTCCCTTAACTACAGCTTTAGCATTTGTTGCTAAACCATCCAAAGTCGTTTGTGCTGCATTTACTGTTTGTTGATAAGAAAGTAATGCGTTAATTAAAGCAGATAAGGGTTGCTGTGCTTGAGTTGCTGCTTGAGCTATCGAATTTCCAAGCACTGCTGTTGTCGCTTGAGTAATATCTTGATAGTTATTTAGTCCTAGGATATCGGAAATTTTAAAAGAGCCAAAAGTAGGACCTGTAATTGGGATTCCAACGTTCACAACATAATCCATCAAAGCATTAAGTTGATAGGTTTGCAAATCTTCTGAATAGATATTATATAATGCACCATTATTATAAACAGTAACTTGAGTCGTTCCTGTTCCTCCAGCTACTGGCGTTACATTTCCATTAATATCGATATTAAATGTGGTAGCATTATTTACTGCTCCTAATAGTGAATATGTTGGCGTTCCAATCAAAGCTGTGGTTGCTTGTGATGCTGCAACAACTGCTGCGGAATTCATCAATTTATTTGCTTGGGAAGCGCTCAATTGAGTTATAAGTTGTTGAGTATTGGTTGTATCAATTAATAGATTTGATGCTCCAACCATTTTAAGCATGTTATTTTCTGCTTGTTGAGCTGTATAAAGCTGTAATGCAAGGCTAAGTAATGTCGAATTCGTTGCCGTCGCTAAAGAGTCAACTGCTACTGCTGCGGCAGCATAAGAAGCAACTCCTGAACTAAAGGCTGTATTCACAAGTGATGTTGCTGATGAATTACCTGTAAACTGAACAGAAACTAAGGCTTGCGAATCTTGGGTCGTTTGATAATTTCCATAAGTTGTTGTCAAAGCATTGTTAGAACCAAGCGAAGCAATTGTTTGATTGTTTGCAACTACAGCTGAGGATAGCGCAAGAATATTCCCTAATTCAAGAAATTCAAGGGTTGACCCTGTTTGAGCAGTAATTAAAGCTGAAAGACTTGTTAAATTCGTGTTATTAGTGAAAACTGCAGTTGACGCGGTAGCTGCCGCTGTTGATGCCATATCATATAAAGATTGCGCAGTTTGTTGAACTGTAGCCAAACTTGAAGCAATTGTACTATAAGAGTTAGCAATATTAGCATATGATGAAGCTAAGCTTGTATTCGATTGTGTTTGATATGAGGATGCAATTATTGAATAAGAAGTTGCTAAAGAATTTTGCATTGCAATTCCAGCACTTGCAGAAGCTGCTACAACCGAAGCTGAGGAAAGTATCTCACTCTGTTCATCAAAAGTAGTATTTGCAGTAGACGCATTAGATGCAAATGTAGAAGCGTTAGCAAAATCATCTGCTTGTGATTTTTGTAAATCATTATATGCCGCTACAGATGACGCAATTGCTGTACCTGAATTATTAGTTGCAATGGAATCTGTAATTGAAGTAGCGATTGAGATATAAGCAGACTGTGCTCCATCAAGTAAGACTGACTCTGAATGAATAATAGTAATATAAGAGTTAGCAATACTATTAAAAGCTGATTGTGCTGCCGAAGCTGAATTTAACAGTGAAGATGCCGAAGTTGCTACTGAAGTTGCCGATGAAACTATAGAACTCATGGTTGTCATTGTGACATTAGCTGAAGAATATGCATTTGAAGCTTGTACATAGGCTCCAGAGGCATTAACCGCGGCTGTACTATATGAATTAGCTATCAAACCATAAGAACTTGCAAGTGAGGCATATGAAATATTGTTAGGATCAGAATCAGCAGCTGATTGGGCAGCTGTAGAGGTTTTTGCTCCACCGATGTCTGTAATCGGAGGAAGATATACACCAGCAACAATGGTCCCCCCTGCTGCTTTATAAGCGGAATCATAGGCACTTTGGGCGTATGATGAAGCTACGCTTGATGTATAGCTTGAAGCCAAACTTTCCCAAATATAATTACTTGTTGTTGCAAGATTTGCTGCCGATTGACCTGCGGCTACTTGAGAAGTAAAAGTGCTAGTAGCTGATGAAGTATAGCTTGATAAGCCAGCAGAGTTAGCCCCAATTGCTGCTACTGAAAAAGCAGATTGTTTATTCATTTCAGATGAATTCGAAATGGCATTTGAAGAAGCTACTGATGCTGTTGAGGTTGCTGATGAAACTACTGAACTTGCAGAAGAAATCGTTGTTGTAGCATTTGATGCAGCTATCGCATAAGAACCTGCAGATGACATATTTTGTAGTGCAAGCAGTGAACTTGCTGTATAGCTGGCTTGGATAGATGTCAGGGTTGCACTCAGTAGAGAATAAGCAGAGCTGTAGGTTAATAAATTATCAGATGTCGCTACAGCTGAAACCAGCGCAAAAGCTGATGAAACATTACTAGCTAAAGAAGATAATACTGTAGTGGCACCATCAGAAATTAAGACTGCTGTTTCTGAGTAATATGCAGATTCGATAGAAGCATTTGATTTACGAAGTGCATCAATCATTGAATTATTTGCTGCTACTGAAGAAGCTGTAATTGTATTTGCTGTTGAAGTTGCTGTAAAACTTCCGGAAGATGGCTGACCTCTTGTAAGTTTTGTGTATGTCCCACCAGCAAGTTGAGCTGTCGCTCCTCCTGCAGAGGACTGACCAGAATCCGTACCAGGAGTTGTAATTGTTACAGCAGCTACAGAATAACCTGCTTGTGTTTGGTCAGTCGATGGCGAAACACTCCATGAATAAGAACCATCAGAAAGCGTAGAACCTGAATTTGAAATTGACTGAGTTGCTTTAATATCAACTGTTGTTTGTGAAGCTGCTCCAGAACCAGCTGTTACTGCTCCATTTGAATTCAAGTTTGTCGAAGAGGTTGTATTAATCGTTCCTCCACTTGAAGCAGTAGATGAACTATTGATACCAATTGTTGTTGCTCCGCCAGTACCGTTTGTGTTTTGTGAGTTACTCGTTTCTGGTGCGCCAATTGGATTTCCAGAATTATTATCTTGCTTAAGTACAGCACTTGAAGAATTTACTTGTGCATCAGTATAACTACTCGGATTTGCTGAAGATTTTGCCACTGTATTAGCTGAATTTGCTACAGAAGCATTATCAGCCCCAGCTGTAGCATTTGATCCAAGTCCACCAGTTGCAGTGTTTTCTGCTCCAGTTGTTTTACCTGTTGAAGTTGAAAGAACTTGGTCAGCAAAAACGCCATGGGAAGAGGAAGCAATTGCTCCACCTGAAACTACTAAAGCAAGGATAGACGAGGCATAGAGCCATTGTTTTCCTGATTTCCAAGTTCTAAAATTTTCATGAACTTGCGCATTTTCAGGAATTTTGAATTGATTGTTTTTCATCAGTTCTCCTTTGTTCGTCATAATATTTTTTAGAGTAAATATTTTTATTATGACTAGTGAATATTCCAATAATTTAACATATGATAAGTTTCAACTAAAACTACTAAAAGTCATTGTGACTTCTTTCAATAAACAGGGAAGCCCCTGATGGTAACATTACTTATTCTCATCTTCACGCCTCTTTTCTTTTGACTTAGTTCAATGATTATTTCCATGAATAAATGTAAAATGATGTATTTTCAGCCTTTATGAAAGAATAAAAACCTTATCAGGAATATGTACAAATTCCTTTTGATAAATTATACAACTTTCTTTCTTTTATTTCAATATATTTCTTTTTGATTTTTTGTTTTTATTTTAAGTAAACATAGTATTTCATAGAATACATTTTGATTTTACCTTTCATTTAATTATCTTTTGAGTTAACAATTAAAAAAAACCTCATCATATTGATGAGGTTTCTATCTTTTACATGTTAGTACCGTTTGAAGCAATTACTTCTTTATACCAATCAAATGATTTTTTCTTAGAACGTTTTTTTGTTCCATTTCCTTCGTCATCTAAGTCAACGTAGATGAATCCATAACGCTTACTCATTTCTCCTGTAGATGCTGAAACTAAATCAATACAGCCCCAAGGTGTGTAACCCATTAGGTCGACACCATCTTCAACTGCTTCATTCATTGATTGAATGTGTTTTTTGAGATAATCAATACGATAATCATCTTGTATCGTTCCGTCTTCTTCTACTTTATCAATTGCACCTAAGCCATTTTCGACAATGAAGAGCGGGACTTGATAGCGACCGTATAAATCATTAAGGGCGTAACGAAGTCCGTCAGGGTCAACTGCCCAACCCCATTCGCTTTCTTTTAAAAAGGGATTTTTAACTCCTCCAAGAACCATATTTCCTGAAGCTTGAACGCCTTCCCCTGTTTTTGATTCTACAGTCGACATATAATAACTAAATCCTATATAATCAACTGTTCCTTCTTTTATTATCTTTAGATCTTCTTCGGAAATTTCAAGTGCATCTACATTTACTCCGTGTTTACGGTGAAGTCGATTCGTAAATGCGGGATAGGCTCCTCGAACTTGTACATCATTACAGAAATAATTAAACTCTTGAATACTTTCTTGTGTTGCTAATTGATTTACTGGGTTTGCATCGAACGAATAAGTTGTTGAATAAATACTCATACAACCAATTTGTAAACTCTTATTCAAGTCATGCCCAAATTTTACAGCTTGAGCACTTGCAACAAATTGATTATGCCAAGCTTTGAAAACATTAGTTTTGTCATCTCCACCATTAGATGGAACAAGTCCTTGACTTAAACCTGAAAAGAATGTTGCTGAATTGATTTCATTAAAAGTCATCCAATATTTCACTTTGTCTTGATAACGTTCTAACAAAACTTTTGCAAAACGGACATAAAATTCGATTAGTTCGCGATTTTTCCATCCTCCATATGTTTTAGCTAAATTAAGTGGCATTTCATAGTGGGAAATTGTAACCACTGGTTCAATTCCATATTTCAAACACTCATCAATTAGTTGATCATAAAAAAGCAAACCTTTTTCATTTGGAGTTGTTTCATCTCCCATTGGAAAAATTCTTGACCAAGCTACCGAAAAACGGTAAGCTTTAAATCCCATTTCTGCAAATAATGCAATGTCTTCTTTAAACTGATGATAATGATCAATTCCATCATGATTTGGATAAGTGAAATGTTCAGTGTCAATCGTCCAATCAAATTCCGGACTTGCAAGAATTGCCAATCTTTCTTTACCTCCTGGCATTGCATCTGCTACTGAGAGCCCTTTACCATCTATATCATAAGCACCTTCTAATTGATTTGCTGCCGTTGCTCCACCCCATAAAAAGTCTGTTTTAAATGTCATTTTATAATTTTCCTATCTAATTTTTAAAGTTTTTCATCAATGCTATTTTAAACTGGATTTGCCACTAATTCAGTTGTTTGTGCATTAACTGCAGTTAGTAACACTTCATTTTGATGAATCGTCGATTGATTTGTAACTAGAATGTCCATATAATCCTGAGTATTTGTTACAATGATTGGAACTTGAGTACTGTATCCCGCATTTTGAATACGCTCAATATCAAACTTGAGGAGTAAGTCACCTTTTTTTACACTCTGTCCTTGTTTTACAAAAGTTTCAAAGTATTTCCCTTCAAGTTGGACAGTATCTATTCCGATATGAATGAGAAGTTCAGTTCCCTCATTTGAAATTAAACCTACTGCATGTTTAGTTGGGAACAAAATCATAACCATTCCATCAAATGGAGCACGAACCTCACCTAGTGTTGGTTCAATCGCTGCTCCTTTGCCCATTACACCTGCAGAAAAGGCTGCATCTTTAACTTGTGATAGTGGAATAACTTTTCCTTCAAGAGGGCTTCCAATTATTTCTTTATTCGTTTTTTGTTTATTAAATTTTTTGTCAGGGATTGGATTTTCAATAACATCATCTTCAAATCCCACAAGATAGGTTACTACAAAGCCTGCTATAACTGCAACAGCTGATACAATCATCATTTTAATCGCGCCTGAAACTTCACCTGTAAGGGTAATATTAGATGTAAAACTGAAGATTCCCAAAGCTCCCATTGTATAGGCTTTAATTCCCAAGGCCATGGCAACAGCTGATAAAATTCCACTTACGATACATGAAACCCAAAATGGACGTTTCTTAGGGAGGGTAATTCCGTAAATTGCTGGTTCTGTAACACCAAACCAACCAGAAATAAAGGCTGGTATTGCTAATTCACGAAGTCGTTTGTCTTTTGTTTTTAACATCACTGCTCCAACAGCTCCAGTTTGCGCAAACGATGCAACACTTGCGGCAATTAAAAGCGCGGTTGGTTCTCCTTTTGCTAATGCGATAATTGCAAATGGAACAATTGCCCAATGTAGTCCAAACATGACTAAGACTTGCCAAGCAAATCCTAGCACTAAACCAAAGATAATAGGATTAAATCCTTGTAATGCTAGTAAACCTTTACCTAAAGCATCTGAAGCAAGATTCATTACTGGTCCAATAACTAGGAAGCCTAGAGGAATTGAGATGATTGCCGTAAAGAATGGTGTCAAGAAAAGCTTTACTACATCAGGAATAATTTTCTTTAACTGGTGTTCTAAAAATGCTGCAAATGCTGTAATGGCAATAATTGGCATTACAGAAGACCCGTAGCCAGCAGTTGGTACTGAAAAAGGAATTCCAAAGAGGCTTAATCCACCACTTTCTGCAAATGTTTTTGCAACTGTTCCGTCTACAAAACCTGGGTAAACAAGTGCTGCGGCAATCATCATTCCAACAAATGGTGAGCCATTAAATTTTTTCATTGAAGTATATCCAATGAAAATTGGTAGGAAGAGAAATAGACCATCACCCATTGCATTAAAAACAGCATAGGTTGCAGACGCTTGAAAACTTTGTCCCAAGGCAAAGGATAAAATTGCATTAACCCCTTTAATCATACCCGCTGCTGCTAATGGAGCTAATATTGGTTGGAAAATTCCTGAGATCAATTCCACAAATTGATCGAAAAGGTTTCCTTTTTGTGCAGAGTCTGCTGGTGAGGTATCAAGTACCCCAAGGACAGCATCTACATCTGCACGCACTTCTGGTACATGATTCCCAATAACGACTTGGTATTGGCCGCCAGATTGCATTACTGTAACTACACCATCCATATTTTTCAGGACATCGGTATTTGCTTTTTTCTCATCTCTGAGTTTAAAACGTAACCGTGTAATACAGTTAATCACTGAGATGACATTTTCTTTGCCACCTACATTTGCTACAATGTCTTTTGCAAGAGCTTCATATTTGCCCATTACAAACCTCCAAAATAATATATTTTTTAGAGGTTTCGCCAACTTAATGTCACGATCCAATTGTTACCATAGTTGATGATGACTAAAGTCATCTTAAAAATTAATCTTGTATTTTTTCTAAAATACGTGCTAGATGAACGGTCATATATATTTGTTCATTTTGAGAAACTTCGTACGACCTTGTCTGTTTAAGAAACTCACTGACTTTTTTTGTTCCTATGTATGCTCTTGGGTATTTTCTGGTTATTAGAAGGAATAAGTCTTCATCGGTGCTTTCATCACTTTTTGTATTAGAAAGTATTCTTTCGGTGAAAAATTTAAGGTGAGTAATGAACCTTTGAAAATAAATATCTTGCTCATTAAAGTTTACTTGTAAAGTATACTTTAGAGTTGTTAATATTTCTTCCATTAATTTTGTTAATTCCGTTGCATATTCATGACCACTTCCCAGGGTTCCATTAACAATGTGCATGGCCAGAAAACCTGCTTCATCTTCTGGAAGTGAGATATTAAGTTTTTCTTGAACTTTTTGAAGTGTCTCAAGACAAAGTGCAAATTCTTCTGGAAAAAATCTCTTAATATCCCACAAAAGAAAATTTTTAATAGTTATATTGTCTTTTTCACGAATAATTGCTGCATTTAAATGGTCAGCGAAAGCAACCAAAACGGTATCAGAAATTGTTTTATCAAATTTTGTTTTTGCTTTTGCTAAAGTTAAAATCGAAAGTTCTACGATTCCACTTGGAATTTCCGAAAGTAATTCTGAAAAATTCTGTTGCTCAGAAGTTACTTTCAATGCAAAAATTTTTTCAATTTTTTTGTCTTCAACAACTTCACCTGCTTTTTTCCCAAATCCTAAGCCTAAACCCATAAGAATGGTTTCTTCATTATCATTTTGAGCAATGACTACATTATTGTTCAGAACTTTTTTGATTTTCACATTCTTCTCCATTTCACAAAAATAGACCTTATCCCCCTATGACTATAGGTTTGATAAGGTCTAGCTTAACTTAATAATCACTATCCAATTTTTTGTAACCGTTTTATTTAATAAAAGTATACCATTTGTAAAGTGGACTGTCAAGGATATATGGTTTTATTAATTTTTCAATTATCTTAAAAATTGATTGCGTTTTCAATAAATTTAATAACTTCGTTTTCTTTACCTTCATGTAAATCACGAACAATTTTTGAACCAACAATAACTCCTGAGGACACTTTATTAAAACGGTCTACATCAGATAATGTAGAAATTCCAAATCCTGTCAAAACAGGAACATCCGTTAATGAAGACAACGCTTTTAAATGTTGGTCAAGCTGGTTACTATAAGCATTTTCTTTCCCAGTTACTCCATTTATTGCAACGGCATAGATAAATCCTTCAGCATCGGTTACAAGTTCTTTTTGCCGAGAAAGTGGCGTGGTTAATGAGACCAGAGGAACTAAACAGATATCTTTATCATTGATAAAGGGTTTGATATAATTCTCATGCTCTTTAGGTAAATCTGGAATGATAAGGCCTTTAACTGGTGTTTCTTCAAGAGCTGCAACAAACTTTTCAATTCCAAACTGATAAACGGGATTGAAATAGGTCATAATTACTAGAGGAACTTTTGTATCAATTGTTTTTAAGGTTTCAAGAATACTTGAAAGTGATACATTTCTTGCTAAAGCACGCAAACCTGCTTGTTCGATGACTGGACCATCAGCAACCGGATCTGAAAATGGAACGCCAATTTCAATAGCGGAGCTCCCGGCTTGTTCAAGAAGTTGAATGGTTTCTTTAAGACCTTCTAAACCTTTTTCATGGTCGCCAGCCATGATATAAGGAATAAAATTATTTTTTTTATTGCTTAAAGTCATTTGTAAAGTTTTCATTTTTTCACCTCTTTTTCTGCTTCAAGTCGTTCTTTAACTTGAACCACATCCTTATCCCCACGTCCTGAAAGACAAACAATCATTGATTTATCTGCTCCTAATTCTTTTGCTAATTTGACTGCATAGGCGATGGCATGAGAACTTTCTAGTGCTGGGATAATTCCTTCAGTTCTAGATAAGATTTTAAAACCTTCAAGTGCTTCTTCATCTGTAATATCAACATATTTTGCTCGTCCAACAGCATTGAAATAAGAGTGTTCTGGTCCGATTCCTGGATAGTCTAAACCGGCTGAAATACTAAAGGCTTCTAAGATTTGACCATTTTCATCTTGAAGGACATCCATGAGTGTTCCGTGAAGAACACCGGGGCGGCCTTTAGTAATTGTTGCCGCATGATGTGGCGTATCAATCCCAAGACCAGCAGCTTCGACACCATACATTGCAACTGATTCATCATTAACGAAGGGATAAAAAAGTCCCATCGAATTTGAACCTCCACCGACACAAGCTACTAAAGCATCTGGAAGTTTATTTTCTTTTTCTAAAAATTGGGCACGCGCTTCCTGTCCAATAACAGCTTGATAATCACGCACAATTTGTGGAAATGGATGTGGTCCAAGAACTGAGCCCATTACATAATGCGTATCTTCAACTTGAGCAACCCATGCTCTAAGTGCTGCATTAACCGCATCTTTAAGTACGCGTGAACCATCAGTTACTGAATGAACTTTTGCCCCGAGTAATTCCATGCGAAAGACATTGAGAGATTGTCTTTTAACGTCTTCTTCACCCATATAAATCGTACATTCCATGCCAAAGAGGGCAGCAGCAGTTGCGGTTGCGACACCGTGTTGGCCTGCACCTGTTTCAGCAATGACTTTATTTTTTCCCATTTTTTTGGCAAGGAGGACTTGTCCGAGGGCATTGTTAATTTTGTGTGCTCCTGTATGGTTTAGGTCTTCTCTTTTAAGATAAATTTTTGCTCCGCCCGCATATTCTGTTAAGCGTTTTGCATAATAGAGTGGGTTTTCTCGTCCAACATAGTCTTTAAGTAATTCTTTAAGTTCTGCTTGAAAGAGAGGGTCTTTTTTACTATCTTCATAGGCTTCTTCTAATTGTTTTACTGCTGTCATTAGTGTCTCAGGTACGAATTGGCCCCCGAATTGGCCGTAAAATCCTTTGTTGTTAGGTTGGTTGTAGGTCATGTTGTTGCTCCTTTTTATGTAAGTTTCATGGTAAATCTCATTTAATGTTCGCGTCATTTTCTTCAAAAAGTAATTTCTTTAAAATCTTCTTATCTTTAGTTTTTTTGGCTCGCCAGCTATCTGTCACTGCCGCTTGGTAAATTTGAATATTTTGCTTTAAAGTAGGGAGGAAAAATTCTTGATGTAACTCAGATTTGAAATTGATTTTGGGAATATCATTATCGTCAACCCCGGCATAGTTTTTAAGGTTCTCCACACTTGCAAAGCCAACATGAATACTAGCTTTTTCAAATTTATGCTCATGTAAGTCAATGAGCTGATAACCTAATTCTTCCATTAAACTTGTTAATTGCTCAAAATTTTCAAAATCAAGCTTTTTGAGTTGAATATCAATGTCATCAGGATTTGTTGGAAAATTGATTATTTGCTCAACTGCTAAACTTCCCATTAAATAAGGGATAATCTTATTTTCATTTAGCTTTTTTGTGATTCTTAAAAATTCTATAAATAATTGCTTTGATGAGGCAAGGCTTGCATTTTGAACAAAGTTTTTTATTTTTGTAAGGTTTTTAATTCCGTCAGTTTCTACTCCAGAAGAAACATCCACACCGTAGGCATTTGGAAAATGTTGAATAGCAGCTGCTACATTTTCTGGATTAAGTCCACCAGCGATGAAAAATTTATTTTTCAGACCACTGGTCACCAAAGAGTCCCAATCAAATGCTTGACCACTTCCAGCTTGTGGACTATCAAATAATAAAATTACATCTTCGTATTCTTTAAATTCTTGGTCTGGCCTTATTGCTTTAATAACCGAAACATCTAGTTGATTAATGTAATTCATATCTTCATTTCCGTGAAGCTGAACCAGATCAAGTTGAGCAACTTGAATAGCTTTTTTTACAAAATTAATAGGTTCATCAACAAAAACTCCTACTTTTTTGACTGTTTTTGGGACATCGTTTGTGATTTGAAGAATTTTTTCTGGTGCAACTTGGCGTTTTGAGGGACTAAGAATAAAACCGAGATGTGTGACACCAGATTCTACGGCTGTATCAACAGCTTCTTTTGTAGATAAGCCACAGATTTTAATTTTCATTCGTTTTCCTCTTGACTTTTAAATCTTTCAAAGATTTTTCTAGATTTTCTGATTGCATGAGTGCTGTTCCAACCAATATTCCATTGAAAGCATCGGAAACTTTTTGGGCTTCGTTTGCGCTAAAAATGCCTGATTCGGAAATGTAGATATTGTCTTCTTTAAAGTAGGGAGTCAAATCTACTGAATTTTGCAAGCTCACTTCAAAGGTTTTTAAATTACGATTATTAACTCCAATAATTTTAGCCCCAAGCTGATGAGCAATCTCAAGTTCTGCTTTATTATGTGTTTCAACAAGAACTTCAAGTCCTAGTGAAAGTGCGTAGTTGTAGAGGTTTTGGAGTTTGGGGTATTGATTTTCAAAAACTGCGACAATGAGTAAAATAACTGTTGCTCCCGCATTTACTGCCCGATTGATTTGTTTTTTATCGATGATAAAATCCTTGTTCAAGGTGGGGATTTGGACATTTTCTGAAATTTCACAGAGATATTCAATATTTCCTTTAAAAAATACAGGGTCAGTTAAGACGGAAATCATAGCGGCACCGGCTTGTTCGTAATTTTTGGCTTGGTCAACGATATCCACTTCTAAATTAATATCACCTAGACTGGGCGAAGCTTTTTTGACTTCGGCAATCACTTGAAGCTGGTCGGAATGTTCTTTTAAGTAATCATAAAAATTGTATGTTTGACGAACTTTTCCTACTTGTTCTTCTGGCATTTTAGCAATTTCAAGTCTTTTTTCTGCTAGGATTGTTTCTAGAAATTTTCCTTTTTTTATGTTCATATTTTTCTCTCATTTTCTGCTATTTCAAAATTTGCCATCAAGATTTTTAACCAATTTGTTCTGCTTGTAATTCATGCAACTTGGTAAGAGCTGCTCCTGTACTAATTACTTCTCTTGCAAGGTCAACTCCGGATTTGATGGAATCAACTTTTCCGTTGGCATAGAATCCAAGTCCGGCATTTAAAACGGTCGTTTCTAAAAAGGCTGACGGTTGATTTTCAAGGACATTTTTTAAAATTTCAGCATTTTCTGGGGCTTCACCTCCACGAATATCATTGAGTTGAACTTCTGAAATACCAACGTCTGAGGCTCTAAATTCATGCAAAGTCACTTTGTCATTTTCTAAAAGTGCGTAATGATTAAGTCCAAAGGGAGTTGCTTCGTCCATTCCGCCTTCACCTGTGATGACTAATGCTCGCTTACGGCCCAAGCCTTTCAAAACATTTGCTGTTAATTCAAGTAAATCTGGACGTGAGGTACCAAGAAGTTGCGTATCAAGTGGAATTGGATTGATTAGCGGCCCAGTCAAATTCATAATTGTTGGAATTTCGAGTTGTCTGCGGACTGGCGTGAAGTATTTCATCGCTGGGTGGAGATTTTGAGCAAAAAGGAAAACTAAACCAACTTTGTCAAAAACTTGAGCTAACTTTTCTGCTGGTAAATAAAGATTGATTCCTAAGGCCTCAAGAACGTCTGCCGAGCCAGATTTACTGGTAATGGAGCGATTTCCGTGTTTTGCCATATTGACTCCACCAGCTGCTAAAACAAAAGCGGCTGTGGTTGAAATATTAAAACTGAATGAGCGGTCGCCTCCTGTTCCACAATTGTCCATCGCATTTGTCAAATTTGTTGGAATGGGAATCGCTGCTTTTTGTAAAGCTCGAGCCAAACCAGTCAATTCGCTTGCTGCTTCACCTTTCATTTTTAATGCTACTAAAAAGCTGGCAATTTGGACCTCGCTTAATTCACCTTGGATAATTGAATTAGCAAGCATGTTCATTTCATTTTCGGTCATGTCACGGCCTGACATCACTTTTTCAAGTTCATTTTTCATTTGATGACTCCTTGTTTTCATTTACTTGGTTGACAAAATTTTCAATCATGGTCATACCATCCAATGTGCCAATGGATTCTGGGTGAAATTGTATTCCATAAATCTGTTCTTTTTCATTTTCAATAGCCATAATTTCACCATCATCTGTCGCGACTGCTGTGATTGCAAAATCTGGTAAAGCGACTGCCTCATCCATGACAATTGAATGATAGCGCATGACTAGAAATTTTGAGGGAAGATGATTGAAAAGTAAATTTCCTGAGGTCTGACGGACTTGTGAATTCTTGCCATGCATGACTTGATGGGCCAATCGAAGTTTGCCACCAAAAACTTCAACGATAGCTTGAAAACCTAGACATATTCCTAAAATTGGTTTTTGACCTGCAAATTGCTGAATAAGTGTTTCCATTTTTCCAGCATCCGCAGGCCAACCAGGGCCTGGTGAGAATATTAAGGCGTCTGCTTTTTCTGCCATATTTTCCAAAGAATCATCGTCATTTTTCACAACTGCTACATCAGTCAAAGCACCTACATACTGCACTAAGTTGTAAGTGAAACTATCGTAATTATCTATTATTAAAATCAATTTTGTCTCCTATTTTTAACGACAAGGCCTGTCAGTAATTTTTTATTTTCTGTCAGTAAAAAATTACTGACAAAATTATCTGATGATGTTAAATTTTTTATCTCTACATCTTTTTGGGTCTATTTATTGACCAACTTTCAATAAGCCTTGGGCTTTGTTTAAGGTTTCTTGATATTCATGTTCGGGTACTGAATCGTAAACAATTCCGGCTCCTGCTTGAACATGTGCTTTCTTGTCTTTCAAGACCATTGTCCGAATGGCAATTGCAAAATCGCAATTTCCATTTTTCGTTAGATAACCGATAGCTCCTCCATAAATTCCTCGTTTTTGCGTTTCAAATTCATAAATTCTTTGGTAGGCTCGATGTTTCGGTGCTCCTGATAGCGTCCCCGCTGGCAATGTGGCGCGTAAGGCATCCATAGCTGTAAATTCAGGACGAAGCTCGCCGGTCACTTCACTTGTAATATGCATGACGTAGCGATATTTCTCAACTTTCATGAAAACAGGAACTTCGATTGAACCATATTTGGAAATTTTACCAATATCATTTCGTCCTAAATCAACAAGCATTTTGTGTTCAGCGACTTCTTTGGGATCACTTTCTAAATCTTCAATAAGAGCTTGGTCTTCAAATTCAGTTTGCCCGCGTTTTCTTGTTCCGGCAATTGGATTGGTTGAAACTTGATTTCCATGAACAGCAACCAAACGCTCTGGTGAGCTGCCAATGACATGAAAATTATCGAATTCCATAAAGTACATATACGATGACGGATTTTCAACCCGAAGCTTTCTGTAATAATTAAAGGGGTTGTCAGTAAAATCGGCTGTTAAACGTTGTGATAAAACAACTTGGAACATGTCACCATTTCTGATAAGTTCCTTTGCTTTAGTAACTTTTTCTTCAAAAAGTTCTTGAGACATATTGCTGACGAAATTCAGTTTACTTAATTCTGTCAGTTCATTTTCTGTTTCTGTCAGTAAAGATAATGACTCAATATTTGCTGACAGCGCGTTTTGTAACTCTTTTTCTGAACGCTGACTGTAAGTATTGTCTTCAATAAAAATCAGTTTTTCTCGTTTGTGGTCAAAAATTAGGGCTGATTCGTATAACATAAAATACATATCTGGCGTTCCAATCGAATCTTTCAGTTCAGGTTGAATGCCTTCAAAAATACCATAGGTATCAAATCCAGCATATCCAATCGCTCCACTTGTAAAAGGCAAGTCTAAATTTTCGTCAGTACTTTCTGGCTGACAAACTAATTTTTCCAGAAATTCCATTGGATTTTCATCGCTAATGATTTCGTCATTTACGCTTAAAATTCCGTCAGTAAATTTGATGTGCTTCACAGGATTCAACGCAATAATTGAAAAACGTGATTGGTCATTTTCTCTGGGAATGGATTCTAAAATTACTTTATTCTTCCCTTTCAGGCGAAGATAAACCGAAATTGGGGTCATGGTGTCTGCTGAAATCTCTTTAATTTTTCTCATGTTTTCTCTCTATCTATAGGTTTGAGGAAGTCTTTTCCATTGATACTGATTAGTTAAAATTTAAGCTTTGCCATCGTTGGTTCATTTTAGAAATCCTTTCAAAAAAATACAAAAAAGCCCGTAGAGTATCAAATACTCTACGGGCGTATGTCACGCGGTGCCACCGTAATTTAAGAGTCCCTAAAAGTATTACAAAAATACTAGAAAAACTCTTCTTTTCCTCGTCTAACAACAAGTCGCTTGGTATCGGGAGCATCCGTGATTTTTATTGTTTCAAATCAAATTGCGAAAAACAAATCGTTCTCGACTTTCAAATCAGCCCATTCACTCTGATGAATTTATCTGCTCGCACAACCGCAGACTTCCTGAAAAAATTCTGATATAGAGTTACTTTTCTGATGTTGAAAATAATTGTAAAACTTTTTATGAGACTTGTCAAGGATTTAAAAATATTTTTTTTAAAAAAATGAAGAAATTAGAGCTAAAATGGCTAAACCACCTTGGGTCAAAATAATCTTTTTATTACTGGTCAAAGAGCCATACAAAGCCACTAAAATAATATAAATAAGCAGTAATCTAACAATTTCAAGTGGCGCTGACGAAAAGAATATTGCATAAATTAATCCTAAACCAATCAAACCGTTATAAATCCCTTGATTTTTAAAAAGCGTTTGAACTGAAGAACGTTCTAGCTCCTCTTTTCCCATATTAAACACACGACTGGTTGTTTTTGAGCTTGTAGCAAAGGTCTCTAAATACATAATGTAGAAAAATTCCAAAGCAACCAAAAGCGACAGAATAATTGTTAAAATGGTCAAATTACTTCTCCTTTTTATTTAAAAGTAGTGATTTTATCAGCATTCATGCGGACAGATTCATAACCTTCTTCAACGGCTTTACCAATTGACAAAATCATAACTGGGACAAAACGTTCTTTGTCTAAATCGAAAGCTTCTGCTAATTGATCTTTTTCAAAACCACCAATTGGATTTGTCTCATAACCGTGAGCTCTTGCCACCAACATCAATTGCATTGCTGCCAAACTTGAGTCAATTTTGACAACATCATTCATTTCTTGTTTAGAAAAACTCTTGTAATAAGGAATAATTGCTCCAATTTGTTGATCTCTGACTTCCTGAGGCATTTTTCCTTCAGCAACTGCTTGATCATAGATTTCTTCACCTAATTCATAATTAAGCATGTCACCAAAAATTAAAATCATTGCTGATGAAGTATCATTTTGCCGGGTGTTAAAGCGAATTAAAGGTTTTAATTTTGCTTTTGATTCTTCGGTTTCAGCAATGATAAAACGCCAAGGTTGCATATTTACTGATGAAGGTGCAGCTGTTGCTTCTTGAATCATTTCAAGCATTTCTTCGTGAGAAATTTTGTAGTTTTCATCATAAAGTCTGACAGATTTTCTACCAAAAGTAATATCTGAGAAATCGTTATTTTTAAAGTTCTTATTCATTTTTTCTTCTTTCATTGTGTTAATTTTGTGAGTAGTTCTAAAAGTTGTTCTTCTTCTAAAGCACTGAGCCCAATATTTAATATTTGTTGACTTGCATCTAGAGAATCATCATGTTTTTTTGCACAAAGTGCTAAATCATTTTTAGCTTTATCGGTAATTTCAACAAATACTTCTCGATTATTTTCTTTATTGCGCTCTCTTTTGACAAGATTTTTTTCTTCAAGTAATTTTAAATGTCTTGTTACAGCAGCACTATCAATTTTTAATTCATTTTGTAATTGACTTTGAGAGCAACGACCTTTACATTTTAAAATCATCATCAGTTGATAACGAGTAATACTATAACCCGTTGACTTCTCAAATTTTGCCGTCATTTCTTGATTTACAATTTTGAGCTGATAGAGTAACTGGCTGACTTTTTCAAGCTTCATAATTTATTTCACCTTTCTTAATTGATTGGTCAATCATTGATTAGTCAATTATAGTATTAAAATAAATAAATTACAACTAAAAGAATTGAGAAATAAAAAACTAGGATTCAACCTAGCATTTTTCCCAATATAATAACTCAAATATCACTAATCTTTCCATTTCTCGAATTTCTGTTTCACTAAAAAATAATTGCGTCAAAGCCGCTAATTCTGCATTTGAAAGCTCATCAGAGAAATAATCAGAGAAAAACTGTGAACTTACTTTTTCTGATAAAAAGAATCTAAATTTCTTACTTTTAAATTCCCAGCCTAATTCCTCTAACCATACCTTATAAAGCAACATCTGCGCTTCTTTATTCTGTTCTTGATTAGGCAAATACAATTGTTCGACCTGACTAAAGAGATTATCCTCATCAAAAATCAAACGTAAAATTCCAACATTTCCATTGGCAATCCGATTTAATTCTACTAAGGCTTCTTTTGACTCCAATGCAGGATTCATGGCTGAAAATACAAAATCATAAGTATTTTCTTTTGTATTCTTTAAAAATTTATTTTGTTCTTGATGCGTAAAAGTGATTTTATTTGAATCAGCTGACTTATTCTTGGCAAATTCTAACATTTTTGCTGACAGATCAACAAGATGATAGCTGTCAGTAAAATTTGAAAAGTGTGGAATATATTTGCCTGTCCCACCAGCTAAATCTAAAAATTGACTTGTTGGTAAAAGTTTTTCAGCCACCAAAAATTCCTTTAATTGCTGACCAATATCAACCAAGCTTTCATTTTGAATTTCTTCATATTCTTGAGAAAACTCATCCCAATATTGTTCTAATTCTTTAGTATTATCATCCATTTGTCAGCCTCTTTCTCAATAATTATCAGTCCTATCTATAATTATAACAAAAGCTTTTAACTAAACCTAAATTCATTAACCTAAAATCCGACCAATAAAATAATGAATAAAAATTGTTAGTAAACCAATAATAATATTTCTAAGAATTGCTTTAATTACCAAGCCATCAGAAAGCTTAGCACTAATCATTCCAGTTAAGGCCATTGCAAGCATTGTTGCAAAAATTGTTGCTGGAAATTGCCAAGCACCCTTAACTAAAATCATGGTTAGTAAAGGAAAAAGTCCACCAATCGTAAATGAAATTAATGATGAACCTGCTGCTTGCCAAGGATTCATATAATGTCCTAAAGCAATATCATATTTTACTGACAGAACAGTTTCCAAAGGTTTTCGAGCAAGTAATTCATTAGCAATTTCTGCTGAAGTTTCCGGACTGATTCCTTTTTCAATATAAAAATCTTTCACTGCTGCTTTTTGATTTTTAAAATCCTTTTTCAATAATATTTTTTCTTCTTGAACCACAACTTTCTCACTATCAGATTGAGAACTGACACTTGCATACTCACCAGAAGCCATTGAAAAAGCACCAGAAATTAAATTTGCCAAACTAGCAATCAGTAAAGCAAAGCTACTTCCAGAAGCTGCGGAAACCGAAAAGAGCACACCAACAACTGTAAGAATTCCATCATTTGAACCCAAGACTCCCGCACGGACACTATTTAATTTTTCATCTATTGTCATTGTTTGTTTTTTCATCACAAACCTCCTTGTTTAAAGAGCAAACCCACTACATAAGTAACAAGCATCGTTAGAATCCCAGCAATAATATTTCTAAAAGTTGCATGTTTTTTATCAGCACCATTTAAATAAGCGGCGGCATAACCTGTAAATCCTAGAGCGATTAGTACGGAAATAAATGTTGCCAAAGCACTCCAACTTTTAGGAATTAAAGAAATGGCTAGCATAGGCAAAAGTGCTCCAGTTGGAAATGAGAGCATTGAGGCAATTGCCGCTCCTTTAGCACTCAATTCTTGTCCAATTGTAAAACCGTGTCTTTCACGAACCGTTGTTGCTAAAGCATCCTTTTTCATCATCTCATCCGTTGCTTTATGAGCTAGTTCATTAGAAATCCCATCTGCTCTATATTTTTGATAAACAAAATCAAATTCATTTTGATAATTAGTAGCAAGTGCTACTTTTTGTTCTTGGATAATTTTTTCCTGAGCATCACGTTGCGAACTGACCGAAACATATTCTCCCATTGCCATACTGACCGTACCTGCTAAAGTTCCGGCAAAACCTGCCAGCAAAATTGTCCCAATATGAGAGGTTGCGCCAGAGACACCAATGACAATCCCTGCAATCGAAATAATCCCGTCATTTGCTCCCATAATACTTGCCCTGACAATATTATTCCTTTGAATTAAGTTATTTTTTTCTTTCATTATCTCACCCTTTTAGAATCATTCTAAACTATATTTTAGAATGATTCTAAACAAATGTCAAGTCATTGAAATGATTTTCTGTTGATGATATAATAAAATAAATAATAAAGATAGGAGTGCTGATTTTGGAACAAGACTTAAAAGAACTATTACAATCTCATGGTTTAAAAGCTACACCACAGCGTCTCATTGTCTTAGAATACCTGATAAAACATCAAACTCACCCAACGGCAGAGCAAATTCACGAAGATTTGGAAAATATTAGCTTAGCAACGGTCTATAATACCCTTGATAAATTGGTTGATAGTGAGTTAGTGATTGCTATAAATGACGGTAGTAAAAGAAGATATGACTACTACGGAGAGCCTCATTATCATGTTGTCAATAAAACGACAGGTGAGATTATGAATGTAGATAATTTTGATTTTCGTCCCCTAATGGAGGCCGCTCGAAAAGCTAGTGGTCTTAATATTACTGGTTACAAAGTTGAAATTTATGGAGTTGAAGATTAAAAAGCACTAATCCAATTAATTAGTGCTTTTTTTATTCTTTTATACCATTTCCAGTGAATATTTTACTATGCCCTGTAATTTATATATAATGATTATAGGAAGATAATATATTTAGAAATTGAGGATAAAAATGTCAAAAACAAAAAAACTCAACACATGGTACATATATGACTAAATTTAAAGGAATTATTTACGCTTCTTTGGGAGCCGCGTTTTTTGGGATTAGTAGTATTATTGCTGGACTCCTCTTTAATCGTTGTTCTATTGAGCCAGGTTGGCTAGTTACCACGCGCATGCTCTTTTCAGGCTTGTTGTTACTTGCTTGGTTAGCAATTACTAAACACAACATCTTTAGTGTCTGGTCTTCTGTAAAATCAAGTCTAAGAATTGTAGCTTTTGGGATTTTCGGAGTACTTTTTGCACAATCTTCTTTTCTATTATCTGTTTATTACGGAAATGCAGCTATTGCAACTATTTTACAATCCCTAGGTCCCTCCATCATTATTATTATTTTAGCTATCAAAAGTAAAGCAATTCCACGTCGTCTTGATATTATTGCCATTTTTCTTTCTTTAATTGGTGTTTTTCTGCTTGTGACCAATGGAAATATTGGAGAACTTAGTTTTTCAGCTTCTGCTCTTGTTTGGGGGCTTTTATCCGCCCTTGGTGTTTGTGCTTACACTCTTATTCCATGTCCACTTATCAAAGAACACTCTCCTTTAAGCCTTGTTGCTTGGGCCTTATTAATTGGTGGTGTCATTTCTAATTTCTTACATCCAGTCACAAATTTACCTAAAAATTTTGATCAGACTGATTTACTTTTGGTCAGCCTCATCGTTGTTGTTGGAACGCTCTTAGCTTACTCTCTTTATATCAATAGTCTAAAATATACAGAACCTCATATTGTTGGTATGCTTGGAATGCTTGAACCTGTCACCGCTATTTTAATTTCCACTTTATTCCTAGGCGTTTCATTTTTAGGATTCCAACAGTTAGGTATTTTTGTCGTCTTTCTGTCACTATTTCTCATAAATTTTCCAACTAAGAAAAAATAAAAAAACAAAACGTAAAAAATACGTTTTGTTTTTTTTATATTATTTGAAAATATCTCTTATCTCTGGTTTAACTTGTGTTGTTCCCGGAATAAAGTGGATACTTTCAGTGCCTGCTTCTGATGCTGTTTGATAGTACCAAATTTTCCATCTTAAAAAGGCCAAATTCATTTCTAAAACTTTAATTTTTTCTTCTAATTGCTCTTCGTGTGTTTTCATAAAATCTAAACGTTCATCAAGTGTTGAGTCGCCCTCCATACACCAATCAATAAATTGAGCAATATCTTTTATGGGTATGCCTGATTTTTTTAAACAATCAATGACTTCAATATAGCCAAGATCGTCATCTGTAAATTCTCTTCGACCAGCTTTATTTCTTTTAGCAAAAGGGAGCAAACCTTCCTTATCATAATAACGTACAGCATCGTTAGAAACGTTTAATTTACGTGAAATATCGCCAATTGTATATTTTGTCATTCTTTCTCCTTGACATGGAGTTAACTCCATGTTGTATAATCAGTATATCAAAAAAATACTCTTAAGGAGAAATAAAATGTCTAAACCACTTATTGTTATAACAGGAGCAAGTTCAGGATTTGGTGCTAAAATTGCAAAATTATTTAATGCTGATGGATTCCCAATGTTGCTTTTAGGTCGTCGTACAGATAAAATCAAAGCCTTGCCCCTTGATTTTACGAATGTCCTTGTGGAATCTGTAGATGTCACGGACAAAACATCATTTGAAAATGCAATTACTAAAGCTGAAGAAAAATATGGCAAAACTGATCTTCTAGTCAATAATGCAGGTGTCATGTTATTAGGAAATGTTCTTAATCAAAATCCAGCAGAATGGAAACAAATGATGGATACTAATGTTTTGGGTGTCCTTAATGGAATGCAAATTGTTCTTCCACAAATGGTTGAACGCCAAGGAGGAACAGTAATTAACATGTCTTCTCTTGCTGGTAAAAAAACTTTTACCAACCACGCCGCTTATGTCGCTTCAAAATTTGGTGTACATGGTTTAAGTGAGACTGTCAGAGAGGAAGTTTCTGGTAAAAATGTTCGAATTTCACTTGTTGCACCTGGTGCTGCCGAAACAGAATTATTGACACATGTTACTGACGAAAGTGCCCTAAATGATTATAATCTTTGGAAAGAATCAATGGGTGGTACAACACTTGCTCCTGAAAGAGTGGCGCAAACCGTGAAATTCATTTATGATATGCCTCAAACGGTCAACATCAGAGAAATTGATATTGCCGCAACCAATCAAAATGCTTAATATTTAATATCTTAGCTAAAAAAGATACTAGTTAATCGCTAGTATCTTTTTTAGCTATTTATTTCATATTTTATCTAGGAGATAAGCTCTGCCTCCAAAAACTTTTATTTAGAAAATATTTTCTTAAAAAAATTAGGTCCTTTAGATTCTTTGGTTGCTTCAATAATATCAGTTGCCATAAGTTCTGGTCTTATGTGATAACGATTGTAAAGTTCTTCTTTTGGAACAGCATCAATAAACTCAGTATCTGCACCATATACAAGTGTTTTTATCCCTTTACTTGCCAAATAGGTCGCCACTTTTTGACCAAATCCCCCATCTTTAGTGCCATCTTCAATCGTAACAAAGAGTCCATGAGTTTCAGATAATTTGTCTAAAGCAGCTACATCCAACAAATTTGCAAAGAATGGATTTACAACCGTTGGATTAAATCCTGATTTTTCAAGTTCTTCTGCCACATTTTCAGCTTTCTCAAGCATTGCACCAAGTCCTAAGATTGCAACTTTTTCGCCAAACTTAACAACTTCATACTGAGGTTTACTAAAATCAGTAATTTTTGTTGGGCGATTTTCCAAAGTATGCTCTGGCAAGTGTATAAATACTGGATGTTCATGTTGATTATATGCCCAATTAAGCATTGCAAAAAGGTCTTCTTCACTTGTTGCTGCAAGGTCAATTACATTGGGAATATTTGATGTTTGACTATAAACAAAACTTCCTTGGTGAGTATCGTTTGTTCCGCCAATTTGGCTGTTACTGATAATAACAATTGCTGGTTCTTTATTCAGTGCCAAATCATGGTTAAGTTGGTCATAGGCACGTTGTAAGAAAGTTGCATTTTGGAAAATAATAGCTCGAGTTCCTGCTGCTGCGATTGCTCCACCAAGTGTCACTGTATATTGTTCAGCAATTCCTCCATCAACATAATTTTTTGGATGATTCTTAGCAAATTGAGACAAGCCAAAGAACATTGGAATTGCGGCATTAATGGCGATAAGATTGTCACCCTTGGCTAACTTTTCTTCCATAAAGTCAAGAAATACATTATTATAGCTGCGAACGATATTGGTTGAGCTATTGACTGGTTGACCTGTAGCAATATCAAAGGGTGCAAAGACTTGGTGCATTCCTTCTTTATTTTCAACTGCTGGTTTATAACCATGTCCTTTCTCTGTGTGGATATGAAGAACAATTGGCCGATTGATATCTTTTACTGATTCAAAAAGGGCAATCAAACTTTGGATATCATTTCCCTCCTCAAGGTAACGGTAATCAAGCCCAAATGATTTAAAAAGATTATTTGCTGAGGTTCCTTTACTTGCTCGCAAATCTGCAAGATGTTGATAGATTCCTCCATGATTTTCGGTGATGGCCATTTCATTATCATTTACAATAATAATAAGATTCCCGTTAAGTGTACCTGCGCCATCAAGTCCCTCAAATGCAAGTCCTCCTGAGAGTGCGCCATCACCAATGATGGCTACAATATTTTCTTTTTTTCCTTGCATATCTCGAGCCAAGGCATATCCCATAGCTGTTGCAATAGATGTAGATGTATGACCGACTCGTATAAAGTCATGTTCATTTTCTTCAGGATCTGTATAGCCTGTTGTTCCAGAAAATTTGTCCTTATCAGTAAAAAATTCTTTACGTCCTGTTAAAACTTTATGCGGATAGCTTTGATGACTAACGTCCCAAATTAATTTATCAACAGGTGAGTTAAAGACTTTATGTAAAGCAACAGTCATTTCTACCACACCAAGATTTGGTCCGAGATGGCCCCCTGGATATTGACTGACACGATTAAGAATTGCATCACGTACATTTGTAGCGAGCTCTTCTAGTTCTAGCGGTGTAAGAGCCTTGATGTCTTTGGGGTCATTTACTTTGTCTAATACTGTCATAATTTTTTCTTCCTAGTTCTATTTAGATTATAAAGCTGCGAGTAAAATTTAATATTATTTAAGTTTAATAAGGTCATTTTTTAATAAGCTAATATAACAGTAACGTTTACGTTTGTAAACGTTAAAGAAATTATACTTTTTTACATTTTACTTGTCAAGAAATCTGTCATCTTTTTTAAAGAAAGTCTATAATATTATTTTGAGAAACGCATTGGACTGAAATAAAAAAAGACTAACGTAATTATTAGTCTTTTTCCTATTATCTTATAAATTGTCATCTATTTTTTCTAAGAGTCTCAAGAACTCAGCTTGTTCTTTCTCGGTCAAGGGTTCAATCAATTTCTTTTCAGATGCTTCAAATATTTGATTAATCTGATTAATAATTTTTAGCCCTTTGGGCAAAATATAGATATTTTTTTGACGTTCATTCTCTTTAGGAATTCGTCTTTCGATATATCCTTTTTTTTCCAAACCTTGGAGCATACTTGTTATACTTGCTCCTCGTCTATTAAATACTTCTGCTAAATCTTTTTGGATGAGACCTTTATCTTGATTTTCTGCAATATATGCGATTACTCTAGCTTGTTGTTGATTCACTTCTAAATCTTTCATCATTTGACTAGAGGTCATCATTGATTTTTGTGAAATAGAACGAAATAAATTTGAATAGATTGTATTAGCCATTTGGAGGACTCCTCTTATTTGATTTGCTGTTTCTTATTTCTTAGTATAATGGTCTTTTATTCATTTGTCAATTTATAACAATTAGATATCTAACAGTTAGTTCTTGACATTTTCATTTATTTGATTTATGATAATTCTTGTTAGTTAGAACTCTAACTATTTTTTAAAAAAGGAGAATCAAATGTCTGAAAATTTAACAAGAGAATGGATTAATTTCTCAGACCAAAAACTGTTTGATAAAAGTTATCTCTCAAAAACATATCACATTCCGGAAGAGTTCTTATCTTATGCAACAGATAAGGACGAGAGTGCTCGAATAGAGATTGACGATGAAACTAAAAGTCTACTGATTATTTTTGATATGCCATTTGAAGATCAAACAGATGTGGCTTATTATTCATCGGGACCTATGAGTTTTATTGTAACAAAAGAGGTCATCATCACAAATGTAGCGGATAAAAAGATGGCAACAATCTTAAAAAATTCAAAACTGCTTCATCAGTTAAATCCAAAACATAAGACTTCTTTTGTCCTTCATTTCATGCTAGCTATTGGCAAAATTTATGTCGATAAAATTAGAATTCTCAATCGTAAAAGAATATTAATTGAACAAACTTTGGGTAAGGCACCGAAAAATGAAGACTTGATTAATTTGATGAAAATTGAGCGAAGTTTAATTTATTTCATTATGTCCTTGAAATCAAATTCTTTAGTCATTTCTAAAATTAAAAGTGGTAAATATTTAAAACTTTATGATGATGAAAAGGAACTTATTGATGATTTAATGATTGAAGTTGACCAAGCTTTTGATATGTCTAATATTTCAAATAGGATTTTGAATGAGATGACTGATTCTTATGATTCAATCATTAATAATAATACAAATAGTGTCATGAAATTTTTGACCTCTTATTCAATTATTCTGACTATTCCTACCATCATTTTTAGTTTTTATGGTATGAATGTTCCGCTCCCCTTGACTAATCTCCCAAAAATATCTTGGGAAATCATTTGTTTACTAGCCCTTTTCTTGTCAGTTTTACTGACTCTCTTCTTCGTCAAAAAAGATTATTTTTCTAAACGATAGTTTTGGGTTGACAAAACAAAAAATAAGTATTATGATATTCTAATAGTTAGATATCTAACTATTAGAATATCTATCATTTCGATTCAGAAAGAAGAACAATAAAAATGAGTAAAAAATCCAACTCTTATTATCTTAAGGAAGCACCCATCAGAAAAGCAATTGCTCACTTATCAATTCCCATGATGATTGGAATTTCCGCAACAACAATCTATAACTTAATCAATGCCTACTTTATCGGCCTTGTCCATGACACAAATATGATGTCAACAATCACTCTAGGTTTAACAATAACCATTGTTTTTATGGCCATCGGAAACCTTTTTGGTGTTGGAGGTGGAACCTTTATCACTCGCCTGCTAGGTTCTGGCGATAAAGAAAAAGGAAAGAAAATCGCTGGTTATTCTTTCTATATGAGTTTAATCATTGGTTTACTTATTGGGCTTGTTTCGCTTTTCTTTTTAAGTCCAATCGCTCATATTTTAGGAGCAGACGCCGCAACTCTTACTTATACTAAAGAATATGCTGGAGTTTTATTAGGTGGTGGTTTTAGTATGATTTTAAACTATGGACTGGAACAATTAGTTCGTGCAGAAGGTGCCTCAAAAGAATCAATGTATGGCATGTTCGTTGGGGTTGCGACTAGTATTGTCTTAGATGCCCTCTTTATCCTAGTTTTAAATCTTCATGTCATTGGGGCTGGACTTTCAATGGTGATTGCAAATCTAGCTTCTACAGCTTATTATGTCTGGTTTTTAGAAAATAAAAGTGAATCGCTTAAAGGATTTTTAAAACATTTTAAAATCAGTTTAAAAGACCAATTTGAAATCTATAAAATTGGGGTTGCAGAAGTTTTCAAATCAGCATTTATGATTGTCACAACACTTTTGTTAAATCATTTTTCTGTTCAATATGGTGATAATGTTCTTGCTAGCTTTGGGATTGCCCTTAGAATCACTCAACTGCCTGAATTTTTGACTATGGGACTCTTTTTAGGGGCCATTCCACTCTTTGCCTATAGTTTTGCTTCAAACAATACTCAACGATTAAAAGAAGCACTTAAAGAGTTAACTCTTTGGATTGGCGGAATTTCTATTCTCTTTGCTTTAATTGTCTATCTTTTTAGAGTTCCTGTCATGCAACTCTTTACTGATGATAGTTCAGTAATCAAAGTGGGCTTAATCGTACTAGCCGCACAACTGGTTTCATCTGTCTTCAATGGTTTTTCGGGATTATTTACTGGAATTTTTGAAGCTTCTGGTCTAGGTGCGCAAACTGGGGTAATGTCTACTATCCAAGGGATTCTTTATATCCCAATCGTCATTATCTTACATCATTTTTACGGATTAACTGGCCTCATCTGGTCAATGACCCTAACAGAAGGAATTGCCTTTGTAGCAGGTCTCATCATGCTTATCCCTTATTTATTAAAATTAAACAATGGTAAACTTATGGAAAATCAAACTGAATTAGCCGTTGCTGAATAATATATTAAAAACGAGGAAATTTATGGCCTCGTTTTTTTATATATTATTTTCCAGTCCAGACGAATTTATCATAATTTAAGCCTGATAAAGCTTCAATTGTTTGTTTTGTTTTGAGGTCAGCTGACTCTTTAGCATTTTTTACTGCCACTTCTCCCCCAATCGAATCAGCCTTTTGTAGACGTGAAATTTCTTCAACCAAAATAGCATGTGTTTTTGAATTAAGTTTAAAAGTAAAAGCATTCCATAAAGCAATCAGCATCAAGCCTCCAACTAAAAACGTCATCAGCATAGCAATTCCAAAGCCTGCACTTTGAATCTGATGTTCTAATGTAGAACTTGTTACCAAATGGTGAAAAGCTTGTCTGGTCGTCACATGGTGCACTTGTACATAATTTGACATTTTGTCTGCCACATTAGAAACATGTTGGTTATAACCAGCAGCTCCCATAACCGCTCCAATGACAACATTAAAGACAATATTAGTGAATTTACGTACAAAAGTCATAGCTCCAGCAAAAACTCCTGCCCGCTGTTCTTTATGAATGATCATATCAATATCAGGAATTAAAGGAAAGACGACCCAAGGAAGGCCCCCAATGATGTTACGACCCACAGTGAAAACACAAGTTGTAAAAATGATGAGTCCCGTAATCTGAGCTTCTGATAAACTTCCTCTTGTGAAATAAACAATACCATAAGTGATACATGATAAAATACCAATGCCAAAACCAATTAGGTAAAGCAGGCGTGGTCCAATTTTGGGGTGATTAAAAAGCCATGCTCCAAATGGTGTATATGCAATTGTCATAATCAATAAGGGTGTCGCTAAAATAAGAGCTGCTTGCGCTGGATCAAGTGTTAGAGTTGGCAAAAACGAAATCGTCGCAAAGATAACAAAAATAGCTGTAAAAGAATCAATAATCCCAAAAGTAGAGAAATAAAGAACTAGATGTTTACGAAAAGTTTTAATCCTTAAGGTTAAAAGTAAATTAGCAATATTTTCCAAGAATAACCTAGCAGGAGTTTTAGCTCGTTTTCTTTCTTCATCTAAATGTCGCAACATAAGTTCTGTCTTTTCTTTAGAAATCAGAATAGGGTCCCAAGAAGAAAAGTAAACAAAGAGTGTAAATATAATCCCAATGACACCCCAAACACAAGCTGTTGCAAATAAGGCCCAGGCGGAAGTTTGCATTCCATGTTCAGCAGGTAAAAGTTTCATAAAGAGAGTCGGGACAAAAGCGATTAAGGGTTGGGCTAAACCTGAAGCCCACATTCTGATTGACCCCATTTTATTACGTTGTGTATAGGTAGAGGTAATTTCTGCAGGGATAGCTTCCCAAGGAATGAGAACTAAATCCAAACAAAAATCAAAAAGTATAAATGACACAAGATAATAAAGCCAAGAAAGGCCACCTGCCATTGGAATCCACATCGCTGCAAAAGCAACCGATGTTGGAATTGCAAAAATTAAAAAGAAGCGTCTACGCCCATATTTTCGGCCGAGTGCAAAGTGATAAAAATTATCTGAAATAACAGCAACGGCAGGAGCCCAGAACATATCTATAACCAGTCGGGCTGAAATTAAAAGTGCAGCTAATCCAGGATTAACCCCACCAAAAGAGGTCATAAAATATAAGAGCCAAGAACCAATAAGGCCACCAGTTCCTCCATTAAACATATCCCATGAACCAATTCCTAAAGCTCGATGAAACCCAATTACTCCTTCTGCTTTGTTTGTTTTGAAACTAAAAAATTCCCTAAAAAAATTTGTTTTTTCATTGCCAACCATAACTTTCTCCAAATTCAAATATATTTCTTGAAAGTAAAAAGTTACAATTATATTAGGTTGCAAATTAAAGACTTTTTACTCTTAAATATTGCAAAACATAGTTACACCTAATTAATTTCAAGCAAATCAAGTATAACGCTTTCAAAGCGATAAAATTGATTAATATTACGTAATCTTTTAGGAAATAATGCTATTGAACAATGAGTGCTAGTCTTAAAATTTATTATTAAAATAAAAAAACTGATAACAGATACTGTTATCAGTTTTTTATTCTATTGCCACTCAACAGTTGCTGGTGGTTTGCTCGTAATATCGTAGACGATACGGTTGACGTGGTCCACCTCATTAACGATACGTTTTGAGATTTTTTGGAGAAGATCCCAAGGAAGTTGGGCAAAGTCAGCTGTCATTCCATCGATTGAAGTGATGGCACGAATAGCTAGTGTATAGTCATATGTTCGTTGGTCTCCCATGACACCGACTGATTTCACGTCTGTATTTACTGTGAAATATTGCCAAACATCACGTTCAAGGCCTGCAGCAGCAATTTCTTCACGAAGAATTGCATCTGATTCACGAACAGTTTCTAGTTTTTCTTCTGTTAAATCACCAAGGACACGAATGGCAAGTCCTGGTCCAGGGAAAGGTTGACGCCAAACGATTTCATCAGGCATTCCAAGTTGTGTTCCAAGCGCACGAACTTCATCTTTAAAGAGTGTATTCAATGGTTCAATCAATTGGAATTGCATATCTTCAGGAAGTCCACCAACGTTATGGTGTGATTTGATTGTTTGAGCTGTATCTGTTCCTGATTCAATGACGTCGGTGTAGAGGGTTCCTTGGGCAAGGAAGTCAACACCTTCTAATTTGTTTGCTTCATCATCAAAAACATAAACAAATTCGTTACCGATAATTTTACGTTTTGTTTCTGGGTCTGAAAGGCCAACAAGTTTGTCCATGAAGCGTTTTTGAGCATCTACTTTGATGATATTAAGACCAAATTTTCCGCCCAATGTCTCCATGACTTGGTCAGCTTCGCCTTTACGAAGGAAACCGTGGTCAACAAAGATTGATGTCAATTGGTCACCGATGGCACGTTGTAAAAGTACACCTACAACTGATGAATCAACACCACCTGAAAGTCCAAGAAGAACTTTTTTATCGCCAACTTTTTCACGAATATTTTTGATTTGCATATCAATGAAGTTTTCCATTGACCAGTTCCCTTTTGCTCCACAAATGTTAAGCGCAAAGTTTCTGAGCATTTCTGTCCCGTGAACTGAATGACGAACTTCTGGGTGGAATTGGATACCGTACAAGTTGCGTTCTGTATTTTCAACAGCAGCAAATGGACTGTTTGGTGAAGTTCCGACAACGTGGAAACCTTCAGGAATAGCTGTTACACGGTCACCGTGGCTCATCAAAACATCTTGAACTTCGGGGGTTCCTGCAAACAATGCTGATTTTTCAGTAAGTTGAAGTGGGGCAACACCGTATTCGCGTTCGCCTGCTGCTTCTACCATACCGCCGAGCTTGTAGCTCATCAATTGCATTCCGTAGCAAATACCAAGAACTGGCAAACCAAGTTCAAAGATTTCAGGATCAATATCGAATGAACCTTCATCATAAACTGAATTTGGACCGCCTGAAAGAATAATACCGATTGGATTAATCTCACGAATTTCTTTGGCTGTAACTTTGTGACTCATGAGTTCTGAGAAAACACCGATTTCTCGGATACGACGCGCAATAAGTTGATTGTATTGTGAACCATAGTCGAGTACAATGATTTTTTCAAGTGTAGTGTCGGACAAGGGACCCTCCTCTAATAAGGTGCAAAAGTCCGAATTCCTGTTGGAAAGTTCGAACTTTTGTTCAATTATTTTATTAGATTTATTCTATCATAATTTATTGTTTTTTGCAGAGATATTTGTGAATAAATAAAATAAATTTTAGAAAAATCGTATGATAGTGATTACATTTATTTTTACTGACGAAAATGAAAAACTACTGACAAAGCTGTCAGTAATTTTTTTCATCTAATTCTTTTGCCAAAGCAAAATTTCCAATCGTTGCCGAACCATTATTTGCGACTGACGGAGTCATAATATAATCTGTCAGTAAATAGGGCACGTGGACATAACCTGCCATTAATTTTGTGAATTCCTTACGCACGCGCTCAATCATGTGCGTTTGGGTCATAACGCCACCACCAAAAACAATTTTCTCAGGTGCAAGTGCTAAGGTTGTATTAACGGCGATTTGTGCAATGTAGAAAGCTTGGATATCCCAAACTTTACTGTCAGCTGGAATATCTTCTCCACGAATTCCTAAGCGGGCTTCAAGGGAAGGACCGGCTGCCACTCCTTCTAGACAATCACCATGAAATGGACAAACGCCTGCAAAATTAAGATCGTCTGGATGACGCTTCACATATTGATGACCCATTTCTGCATGAGAAAATCCTCCAATAAATTTCCCATCTTGTACGGCTCCTCCACCAATTCCTGTTCCAATTGTGAAGTAAACCAATGATTTTCCGCCAGTCACAATCATCTCACCGTAAGCCGAGCTATTGACATCGGTAGTGAAAACCATCGGAATATCAAGTGCGGCTTTGAGTTTTCCTAATAAATCAACATTTGCCCAACCAGCTTTTGGCGTGGTTGTTATATAGCCATAAGTTGCACTTTCAGGCTTGATGTCAATAGGCCCAAAAGAACCAACTGCCAATGATTTAACAGGATTTTCTTTAAAAAATTCAATGGTTCTAGTAATTGTTTCTTCGGGACTAGTCGTTGGAATTTGATTTGTTTTTAAAATGTTAAACTGCTCATCACCAATCGCAAGTACAAATTTTGTTCCGCCTGCTTCGATTGAGCCATAATGATTTGTCATAATTTTTTCCTATAATTTGTTACTTTTTATGTTCTATTTCGTATAATATTAGTGAAGGAATTTTCTGTCAGTAAAAAATATTACTGACAGAAAACTTCTAGCTTATTTGTCAGTCTTATTTGCGTAAGTTTGTGAAAAATCTACCGCTGCACCAATTAAGTTGGCAGAATTTCTGAATTCACAAGTTACAATTTCTGGCATAAAAGTCGCTACTTCAATAATTTCCATGATTTTTTGAAGTTGTTTTTGTAGTTCTGGAATTAACCATTCAGCTTGGGAAACTCCTCCTCCAATAATCACTAATTCTGGATCAAAAGAATAAGTCAGATTAAAAATCCCTTTTGCGACATTGTATAGAAAAATTTCTTTTTCTTCATTGGCTATTTCATCACCATTAAAGGCTTTTTCAAAGATTTCGATGGCATCAAGAGCTTCTCCTGTGCGTTTATTATAGCGCTCAGCCATTCTAATCGTTGTTCCTAATGTTGAAAACGAATGTTCATCATCCATGAGCATAAAGCCAAATTCACCGCCGAAAAGATGTTTCCCATGATGAACTTTCCCATTCATAACTACAGAACCGCCAACACCTGTTCCAAGCACAAGAAGCAAAACATCTGACAAACCTTTTGCCGCACCAAATTTCACTTCGGCAAGCGCTGCACAATTGGCATCATTTTCGATAGAAACAGGTAAACCAAATCGTTTTTCTAGTTCAGCATGAATATCAAATTCATGAATATAAGGGAGAGCACTTGCTCCTTCAATGACACCAGTCGCTTTATTTACTGCTCCTGGAGAACTAATAGCGACACCACAAACATCAGAATTTTCCTTAAATTGTTCAACGACTGCTGTCAGTGATTGATAAAATTGATCCAGATTATCAGGAGTTCCGAAAGCACCTTCTTCTCCTAATTTTCCGTCAGCAAATCTTGCATATTTAATGCTTGTTCCACCAATATCTATTGTTAATAATGACATATTTCTCCTCCAAATTTTCTTATATTTTAACAGAAATCATTGATTGTATTTTTCTAAAATCGAATCTGGAACTTGTAAAAGTGATGAGTCTGTTAAATTTTTATACCAATAAGCTGATTTTTTTAAAGTTTTCACTTGGGTATGGATATTCAAACTAATCAAACCATAGCGATTTTTGTATGAATTACGCCAACTCCAGCAATCAATTGGTGTCCAAACATGGTAACCAAAACAATTAGAGCCTTCTTGAATTGCTTTATGGAGCCAAAAAAGATGTTCTGTTGTAAAAACAATTCGATAATCATCTTGGATTTGGCCCTCTTCATCTTTGAAACGCTCTTCATTTTCTACGCCCATCCCATTTTCAGAAATAAACCAAGGAATATTCCCATAATCTTCTTGAATTCGCTTGGCAATTTCGTAAATGGTTTGTGGATGTATCTCCCAACCTCTGTCAGCATTCATCCGCACCCCACGTTTATTGAACGATGCGTAATATTTGTCGGGACGCCAATCTTGAGCCAAACTATCACTAGAATATTCAGGTTCTTGTACTCGACTCGGATGGTAGTAATTTACTCCCAAAAGGTCCACTTTGTTTTCCTTAATCCGTTTCAAATCTTCTGCTTCCGACTGCCACAAGACATTTTCTTCTTGTAAAAGGCTGACTAATTCTTCTGGAAATTCTCCCTTTATTGATGCATCTAAAAAGAGGCGATTTTGCCAAAGGTCTGCCATTTCAGCTGCTTTTAAATCTTCTATTTTTTCAGTTGCTGGATAGGACGGAGTTAAATTTAAAATGATTCCAATTCGTCCTTCAGGATTTTTATTGATTTTTCGGTATTGTTCAATCGCAAGAGATGAGGCGAGTTGCAAATGATAAGCCACTTGAACAGCTTTTTTTCCATCAACAATATCAGGATAATGGAAACCTAATAGATAAGCACACTCAACGACAACCATTGGCTCATTAAAAGTAAACCAATCACTCACTCGGTCGCTGAATTCAGCAAAACATTTTGCTGCAAAACCTGCATATAAATCAACAACATGACGACTTTCCCAGCCTCCATATGTTTTTAAAAGTTCAACTGGTAAATCAAAATGATTTAAATTAATCATCGGACGAATCCCTTGCGCTATAAATTCATTAATTACAGCGTTATAGAAATCAACCGCTTTTTCATTTACCGTATTCTTTTCTAAATCATCTATCAAACGCGACCATTGAATACTTGTCCTTATTGATTTTAGACCAGCAGCCTTCATTAATTTTATGTCTTCTCGAAAGTCATTGAAAAAATTACTGGCTGTATCAGGTCCAATTCCGCCCCAAAAACGTTCTTGATAATGGTCAAAATCATAATCAAAAACATTGTCATGCCGCTTTTTAAAACGCCCTTCAGTTTGTGGGCCACTCGTTGCTGCTCCCCACAAAAAATTTTCTTGGAATTTTAATTCCATTTTCCACCCCTCTCAGTAACTCTTCTTTTTTACTCTGCTAACTGTTCTTCGACTTTCAAACGCCAAGTTTTTGTCACACTTAAAGAATAAACTTGTAAAAGGCCAATCAAACCAAAGAGAATCATGCCTTTAAATTGCCAAGTCAAAACAAAGATAAGGACAATCCCAAATAAAAGTTTTAGATAGGTTTTAAAACTAATAAAATTTGAAATAAAGCTCATTTTTAATAAGTTTCCAAAACTAATTTCAAATTGACTATCAAAAATCATTGTATATTCAAAAGCGGTCATAAGATAAGTTAAACCAAAGAATAGAATGAAATCAATCACCAAGAAAAGTAAACCTTGGATTTGTACTGAAAGATATAAATTATAAGCGAGCAAAAGACTCAAAGAGGTATAGAGCCAAAAAATGATATTTGCTCTTAAAAAGTCTCGCTTGAAAATTTGATAAGCCTGTTTCACTGAGATTGACTTATAGTCAAAACCATGTTCCAAATACAACTCTGTTACCACTTTAAAGGCAGGACCAAGTCCTAAAACAAACAGCCCTGTGAGCGCTAAGAGCCAAAATATCAAGGTCAATTTAACAACGACCCAAATTCGAATAAAGAATTCTTCTAGTGCTTTTCCAATCATTTTTCTATAACTTTCTAACTTTTATTACTTCATTATAACACTTTTCCAATGAAATGTTAGGGTTTTCATGATAGCCTTTTCTTTGCTTTTATGGCAAACTTTTACAGCCCTTTGTCAGCTATTTTTTTGTCCTAATACTTGTATTTCATATAAACGAACAGCGGTATCTGCTCCTTGTGTTGGTTTAATGGCTGTGATCCTAACGTACCGCGCTTCTGTCTGTTTGAAAGAATCTTTGGTTTCCCCCAATTTATTTTTCTTAACGTTGACAACTTCTGTCCAATTTTGATTATCCTTTGAAATCTCAATGGTGTAATCAGAAGTATTCATGTCAGGTGATTCTCCTCCTTTTTGAGCATGGTCAATCAGGACTTGATTGATTTTTTCTGATTTCCCAAGGTCAATTGTAATATTGTGTTTACCCGTGCCAACGGCACACCATTTGGTATTTAATTTTCCATCAACTGCTTTTGGTCCTGATTCAGATTCATTAGTGAAACTGTCTACTTGAACGGATTGATTTAATGCAAAATTTGTTAATTCTACTGGTTGATCAATTACAGTAATCAGTTCAGTTTGAGTGACTGAATCTTCTTGTCCTTTTTCATTGATGACCGTTAATTTGACGGAATAACTCCCTGCTTTATCAAAACTTACTTGAGGATTCTTTTCTGTAGAAGTAGCAGGACTTGCACCGTCAATTTCCCATTTATATTTGACGGAAGCTAGATTAGATTGATTCATTAAAGTTACTTTTTCACCAATCGTAACTAGGGTTTTATCTGCTACAAATGCCGCTTTAGCTAATGAATTATCTGGCCATTTCACAGAGGTCGTAACTGAATGTCCAGATTCTCCAGCCTTATTAATTGGGACAATTTCAAATTTTGTTGAATTGATATTTTTGCCGCGTTTTAAGGCATTAACAAAGAAGGCATTGATATTGCTTGCTCCTAAAAATTCTTTACTTCCATCATCATTCAACTGATAGATTTCATAAGTAGAAAGATTATTTTTAGTTGCATCTGATTTCCAAGAAAGTCTAAAACCGCCTACTGTTCCTTCTTCTTCAAAAGCTTCATCAGTTACTTTTGCATCCGAAAGTGTGATTGGAGAGACTTTTTGACCATTGGTCAAAGTCATTTCTCCTAGATTAATGGCTTTAAAATCCATTGCTTGATCAGATTTTATGCTTAAACCGATTTTTTTGATTGTTTGACCTTCAAATTTCTTAACATCAAAACTTATTTCTGACCAATTCTCAGTCAGGCTTTTATCTCCTGTAATGCTAACTTTTTGACCATTTGCTAGTTCTAAGATTGCAGAAACTTTAAGCACTTGGTCTGAGCGCATACTAACGGAGAATTTTGCTCCCTTATCAATTTTCAAATCACTAGCAAACAATGTGATGTTTGAGCTTTTCCCTGCATCTAAATGTTCAGCCATAAATTTCAGTGAATTTCCACCGTTATAAGCATTTGCAAAGTCGAAGCTTGGACTTATTTTATTTTTTCCTTCGTTGTCAATAATCCAGCGGTAAGATGGTAAAATACCTGCTAAACTGCGGTCGTTCCAATCCATTTCTGAGATTTTTTGACCAGCTTTAAAATAGTTATAACCATTTCCTAAATTAAAATTAGTATTAAATTCATTACCGCTTATTGCTGATTTTTCCAGAACATATTTGGAAAGTCCTGTCCATGATTCATTAACAGAGTGATCAACTTGACGAGGGTCTGCTTTTTGATTGACCCAGAATGCTGATTCACGATTTTGAAAATCATCCCAATTACTTGCGTTAGTGTAGGTAGCGCTTGCTGCATAGAGTCCAATTGATGTTTGAGTGGCTTGATTTCCTTTTTCTAAAAGGTTCCATTTAACTGGAGTTTGGACGTCTTTCGCTTGCACATCTATTCCGGCATAAATATTATAAGGGTCAATATTGTGATTTTTAGCATAGAGATTCGATTTTTCAAGTAATTTTTGGTCGGCCAAATTATTTTGAGTCCACCAGAAATTTAAAAACATCGCGTCTGCTGCTTTATCTTGTACAAATGTCGCATTTTGGTCATTTAACTGATTTTGCCAATCCACTTTTCCATCTTTAGTCATGGCATCATACCACATGATTTGAAGACTAGAATCTTCTTTTTTCACCTGTTGAATCAAGGCTTTCATGTTAGCTGCATCATCAGCATTTAGCCCTTGGGTTTCTTCATTGATAAACCATCCCTCAAATCCATAAGTCTTGGCGACCTTAACCATTTGACTGGCAAATGGATATTGTCCTTGCTCATCTTTTTTGAGCATTGTTTTGACCCAATCTACTTTTCCACCGTATTCTTTAGGCGGTAAGAAAATTGTTCCAAGTACCGGAACACCATTGCTGTGTGCTTCATCAATAACATCTGCTGACGGAGTTACAATTATTCCTTCACCAGATGAGCCACCCCAATAAACCAGTGTGTCAATGTATTGCCAATAATCAAAAGTATAGCTCTCAAATTTTGTTGTGCCTCGCGAAGGATTTCCAGAAGTTTGTGAGTTCATCATCGATAAGGCGACAATTTTTGTCTTTTTGTTCTGATTTTGATTGGATGGACTTAGTTTATCAGGAGAAATTCTTTTGGTAAGTGGCACTCGGGATTGATTGTAAACTAAATCTTTGTCATTTTCCGCTGACCATTCTAGAAATTTATCAGGCATCCAATAAGATGAAATGGGAGCATTCTTACTTTGGTAATCTGGAATTGCTTCTGCTGTCACTTTATAATTAGCTTTCACATGTTTTGCTGAAGTTCCAAAACAAGCTGTCAGTAAAGTTGCAGATGCCAAAATTCCTGTAGAAAGGCATATTCTAATAAAAATTTTTTTCGATTTTTTCATAAAATCCTCCAATAAAATTTATTAATCAAGATTTTTTATTTCTAAAGCAAAAGCTTGCCAAGGTTGAATTTCTATGTCTGTCAGTAAATCTGGAAAGCTGTCATTACTGATGATTTCATTTTTTTTGACAAAAGAACTTTCAAAACGTTGGCTTGAATTTGATAAATTGGCGACCACCAGAAAAGTTCTTGTTGTCGTTTTTCTCAAGTATGCGAAGATTTCGTCAGCACTTTCAAGTAATTCAAAATCTGCTTCTATCAGCCAATTTTCTTGGTGACGAAGTTTGATTAACTTTTGATAAGTATAAAATACAGAGTTAGAATCACTGACAGCTTGGTCAGCATTTATTATCTTAGTATTAGGATTGATAGAAAGCCAAGGTTTCCCTTTTGTAAAACCAGCTTTCTCATCACTGGTCCATTGCATTGGCGTCCTAGCATTATCACGACTCATTTCTCGTAAAACTTTGATAATTTCTTCTTCTGACTGCCCTTCTTTTTTTCTGTCAGTAAAATATTCATGTGATTCTACGTCATTTATTGCTGACAGATTTTCAAAAGGAAAATTGGTCATTCCTAATTCTTCGCCTTGATAAATAAAAGGAGTGCCACGCATCAAATGAAAGAGAATTGCAAAAGCTTTGGCTGATTTTTCTCTATATGTCCCCCCATCTCCCCAAAAAGAGACAATGCGTGGCAAATCATGATTGCCTAGAAAAAGAGAATTCCATGCTTCATTTGGCGTCAATTTCTGCCAAGCGGTCATTGCTTCTTTTAGCTTTGGAACATTTAAGGGGAGCTTTTTCCATTTGTCCCCGTTTCCTGCTGATGTCAATAGATGCCAGAAACCAAAAACCATTGAAAGTTCATGACGATTGGGGCCACTATATAACTTTGCTAATTCTGGTGAACTTGACCAAGCTTCACCAACAGTGAGATAATCCTTTTTACCAAAAGTTGCTAAATTCATCTCTTTTAGATAATCATGCAGTTTTGGACCATTAACCGTGATTTCTTGATCTGGTATTTTTCCAATCAAATCAATGACATCTAATCTAAAACCAGAAATTCCCTTAGTCAACCAAAAATTCATCATCTTATGGATTTCCTTACGCACTTCTTCATTTTCCCAATTCAAGTCAGGCTGCTGTGGACTAAAAAGATGAAAATAATATTGTTGAGTGCTTGAGTCATAAGTCCAATTTTTAATTTCTCCAATCGGTTGATCCCGCCAAATATAAAAATCTCTTCTCGAATTATTTTTAGATTTTTTGGATTCTTTAAACCACAAATGTTGGTCAGAAGTATGATTGACAACCAAGTCCATAATGACACGAATATTAAGTTGCTTTGCTTTTTCTATGAGCGCTTCAAAATCAGCCATTGTTCCAAAAAGTGGGTCAATTTTATAGTAATCACTAATGTCATAACCATTATCAATCATCGGAGATTGATAAATCGGAGATAGCCAAATACCATCCACTCCTAGTTTTTCAAGATAAGTTAATTTCTCTATTATTCCATTGATGTCACCAATTCCGTCATCATTTGAATCCTTAAATGACCGGGGATAAATTTGATAAATGACTGCTTTTTTCCACCAATTATTCATCATTTCCTCCATAAATTTTCATAAATACCGGAAGTACCTTGCTAAGATCGTCTAAAATTTCACTGACAGACTTAGCTGCAGCATTGTCAGCCCAAATCGAAAAGTAAGTTCCTCTGACAGCTTTCATTTCTTCTTGATTTAAATATTGCTGACCAGAAAATTTTTGAATTTTTCCTTCCCTTTCCAGTTTTTCAGCCGTTGGATAAGAATAGCCTGCTTCTTCACCTAAAACATAATAAAGGTCATTATCACAAAAATTTATTAAGGTATAACCCTTAGTTAACCATTCTTTGACTTCTGCCATCCCTTTGTCCCAGTTTGTCCAATAACAAACCTCCACATTTTTATTCAAAGGAACCAATGACTGAAGGTCTTTTCGTAAAAATCCATCATTCCAAATACGAACTTGTTTTCCTTTTTTTTGCAAATGCTCGGTCAATTGATTAACATAGTCATAATAAAACTCTAAACCACTTGCCTTATTTCCATATTTTTCCCGAGTTTTCTCCACTAAATAAGGATATTTTTCAATTTGCCGAAAATCAATAAATTCATCAGCCCCGATATGAAAAGTATCTGAATCTGGGAAAATATCGACTATCTTATCAATTATTCCCATAATCCAATCAATGACTGCTGGATTAGTAACATCTACCGCTTGTTGATTGCTGTCAGGTAGTGCAAATTCAGGATTTTGCTCTAACAAGGAGCCCATGTGACCTGGACTATCAAAATCAGGAATCAAAGTGATTTCGTGTGTTTTTGCAAATTCTTTCAATTCTTTGAGCATATTTTCTGAATATTTTTTACTGACAGGGCTGTCAGTAAAATTTAGCGCAAATCCTTCATTTTCATTGAGATGAAGTTGTAAATGTGTCAGCTTATGCTCTTGAAGTAAAAGAACTAATCTTTTTAACTCTGCTATTGACCAATATTTTCGTCCAATATCGACTAATAATCCTTTTTCCATAATAATTTCAATAAAATAAGACCTCCAAACTAGTTTCAAAATGAATTTAGAAAGGAGATCTTGGATTTGTTTACCTCTTATTTATTTTTTAGATAAGTATCATATTGACTTTGCATTTCTTTTTGAACTTTATCATAACCTGCTTTTTTCAATTCAGCTTTGAGTTTTGGTAAAGTTTGAACTGGGTCAACAGATCCTGTGTTCAATTGATCCAAATATTGACTCATGACATTTGATAAGTTTGAAATTTCAGATTTCACTTTTGATTGGTCAAAAGTAAAGCCAAGCAATGGTGAAACTTTTGCATCTTTAATTGATTGGTCACGTTTAGTAATCATTTCATTGGTAACCGCATCAGTTGTATAAAGAATGGCATTATTTCCTGTATTCCAAGCAGCCATATGTTTTACACCTTCACTGTATGAAGGAAGTAATTTAATTTTCTTATCACCAGTTTTTTCCCATTGTTGTCCTTCAACACCATAAACTAAACCATTTAAAAGTTCAGCGTCACTATTGATGATTCCAAGTGCTTTAACCGCTTCTTCTTTATGTTTAGAGGTATTTGAAACAACGAAGTTAGCCATACGAGCTTGGTCAGTTGTAATCAATGGATTAGTTACTGCTTTAGATACAAGTGTTTGTCCTGCTGCTTGAGTCAAAATAGTATCGCCGTAATCGTAAGGACCTTGTGTTTCGACACGAGCGAACCAGTTATTTGAATTCAAGTCAAATGCAGTATTTGAAGTAGCTGCATCGGCCGGAATTAAACCTTTAGTATAGTAATCATGCATTTTCTTCAAATTATCAATATAGGCAGGAATGTCATAAACATTTTGGATTTTTTTACCATCCCCTGTTGTATCTACAGCAAATGGCAAACCATTTCCAAGGACATAGTCAACATTACCTGGTGTTTTGAAACCTTGACCAATGGCAAAAGCTGCAACATTAGGATCTTTTTTATGGAATTCTTCAATCACTTTTTCAGCAGAGGCAAATGAATCAACGCCGTCAATTGATAAATTATATTTATCCAAATATTGCTTGTTAAAAGTAATCACTTGTTGAGCATAAATATTACCATTTACAGGATATCCATAAAGTTTTCCATTGATTTTATTTCCCTCAATATAAGCAGGATTAAGTTCATTATAAGCTGTCTTGGCATATTTAGGGGCTAAATCAGTTAAATCAGCAAAGGCACCTTTAGCGGCATTTGTTGCATAATCTTGGGCAAAAGCAATGTCATAAGCTTCACCAGATGAAACGATGACGTTCATTTTTTGAGCGTAATCTCCCCAACCAATGTAGCTAATATCCAATTTCACACCAGCTTTTTTCTCAAGAATTTTATTAGCGTTAGCCATCAATTCTTTGTAATTGTCTGGCTTATCACCAATCTGGTACATGTGTAAAGTTGTTTTACCAGAACTACTTTTTGACTTCGCAGATGAACCACAAGCCACAAGTGTAAAGGCTGCAAGCACTGATACGGTACCGAGTGCAACTTTTTGATAATTTTTCATTAGAGTATGCTCCTTTAGGGTTTCCCCAATTTTTTTAACTTTATTAATGTTTGCGCTTTCTTTAAGCGTCTAAATTTACTCTGCTAATAAGCAGAGTCTTCTTATTCTTTAACGCCACCAATGGTTAAACCTTTGACAAAATAACGTTGGAAGAATGGATAACTAATCGCAATTGGTAAAGTTGAAATGATAACAATTGCCATACGTGCTGATTCACCAGGGAGAGCCGCTAAACCTCCGGCAATCTGTGAGCCTGCTCCTGCATTTTGTGTTAAGAATTGTAAGTTGTTTTGAACTTTCATCAGCAAATATTGCAATGGAATCAATTTATCGTTTGAGATATAAAGAAGAGCATTAAACCAGTCATTCCAATATCCTAAGGCCGCAAAGAGGGAAATGGTTGCAATCCCAGGTACTGCTAAAGGAAGAACAATTTGAGTGAAAATTCTAAGTTCACTTGCTCCGTCAATTCGGGCAGATTCAATAATTGAATCTGGAACTGAACGTTTAAAGAAAGTTCTCATAACAATGATGTTAAATGGCGAGACAGCCATTGGCAAAATCAAAGCCCAAATTGTATCTTTCAATTGTAGAAGATTAGTCATTACCAAGTAATTCGCAATCATCCCAGGTGAGAATAACATTGTGATTAAACAAAAGATAGTGAAGAATCGACGGAAAGGAAAGTTATTTCTAGAAATCGCATAAGCATAAAGTGAAGTTGCTGTAGAATTAATTGCAGTCCCTAGAACCGTAACAAGTACTGTGACAAACAATGATTGCAACATTTTATCTTTCATTTGGTCAAATAAGAATGTATAAGCATAAAAGCTCCATTCTCGTGGCCAAAAGCTATAACCGAATTGTTGCAAAGCCGATTCTTTTGTCAGCGAAATGGCTAAGACAAAGAGGAAAGGTAAGACACAAGAGATTGCAAAAAGTGCAATGACGATATTAAAAACAAAGTTAACTGGACGATTAAATCCTCGAACAGATAATGAGGCTATTTTTTTCTTTTTCATATATTATTAGCTTTCAAGTTTGATAAAAGGCTTGACCTACTAGCTTCCTCCTTTCTTAGAATAATGCTGAATCACTATCAAGTCTGCGGGCAAAGAAGTTTGTAATCATTAGAAGAATGAATCCTACTACCGATTGATAAAGCGCTGCTGCCGTCGCCATTCCTAAGTCACCAGTGTTAGCTAATCCATTATAGATATAGGTATCAAGGACCTGCGTTACTGGTGTCAAAGCACCTGATTGTCGTGGAACATTATAGAAAAGACCAAAGTCAGCACGGAAAATATTTCCAACGGCTAAGATTGTCAAAATCGTCATCAGTGGAACAACTTGAGGAATGGTAATATTTTTAATCTGTTGCCATTTTGTTGCTCCATCAACCATTGCTGCTTCATAGTAGGTTGGGTTAATTCCCATTACTGTTGCAAAGTAAATAATCGAATTATAACCAATTCCCTTCCAAACTCCAATGAAGAGGATGATGAAGACCCAATATTTTGGTTCTTGATACCAATTGACTGGCATCCCACCATTATGCATAATCATTTGGTTGAAAATCCCTTTGTTTCCTGGTGCCAAGAAGGCATAAACAAAGTAAGAAATAACAACCCATGAAAGGAAATAAGGAAGAAGTGACATCGTTTGATACACTTTTACCAACTTTTTATTTCTTAATTCACTCATGATAATTGCAAAAGCAATAGAAATAATCAAGTTCAGTGTAATAAACCCAACATTATAAAGAACCGTATTTCTTGTGATATCAAAAGCAGCACCGGAAGAAAAGAGGAATTCAAAGTTTTTAAATCCTACCCAAGGACTATTGGTCAAACTGGCCAAAAATCCATCTGGGTCAATATGAAAATCTTTAAAAGCCACCACATTTGCAAATACTGGAATATAAAAGAAGAATATCATCCAAATTGCACCTGGCAGAGCCATAATTATCAGTGCTTTATAGCGCCAAATATTCCGAAAAAATTTTTTCATTGATTTTTCTCCTTAATCAACAAAGTCCGGATTTCGTGAGCTGCAATTTGTGTTTGTGAGTCTGCTTCAATTTCATCTTCGAGTAAATTAAGTAATTTCGCTTCTTCTTCGAGCGCTAAACTTAATGACTGACCAGACATATTGTAGCCTCGTAAAACTAGACCATTATCTGATTCGCGACGTTTCAATGCCGTGATAGCAAATTTATCAGTATCAATTTCTAATATTTTCCCAGCTGACGGTAAAGTTTTTTCTGCTGACGGATTTGTCAGTTCTACCGTTGAAAATGGAACTTGTGCAACATAAGCATGTTGATAAGTTTCATAACGTTCGTAAGCCGGTCCATGAAATTCTAAACTATAGTTAAAAGTATGACGTCCTAAAGTTTGAGCCTCTGGTGTTGGGAAGTAACCCCAATCACCAAGTTCGCCAACTCCTCTAAGTAAAGTTAATGCAATATTTGCACTGTCAGTAATTTCGTATTCATTTAAGCCAAAATTACCAACAGTTAAACCATATTCTTCATTATGAAGATTAACGAAAGCTTGCTGATGCTGTGGATTTGTTGGATTTTCCCAAGTTTCAGGCATAACATTAGGTCTTGTCACTACTTCATAAATACTGTCAGCTTCGTGATTTTCGCTTGTTAATCCCGCTGGGAATAGTACACGAAGTCTGTGATCTTTCATTTGGTTATCAATGCTTGTTTCAAAATCAACTTTTTTTGAATTTTTACGTACAGTGATTTTGCTTGTTACCTCTAAAGGCAAAAGTTTATCAGAACGACCAGCATTACGATAACGGAATTCCAAAACCTTTTTTTGTTCCTCATCCAATAATTCGTCAGCAGATTCAGGAATCATCAGCACTTGTTTAAGCTGAACTTCCGCAATTTCTGCTCTGTCAGTAATAATTGAAAACTCAACAGGACTGTCAGTAGAAAGAATTGGTTTGGTATTTTTAGGTTGAAAATAGATATATTCATTTCCAATATCACCAGTGTCTTCAAAGACAAACAAATCTTTAAAAACTTTATTGAGCGACTTATCAAAAATACTCAATGTTCCATTATGATTAACTGTCAGTTTCAAACTTTCATTTTCAATAGTTTGACCAGAAATCATACTTTCATTATTATTGACAGAACTGTCAGCATCGTCAGTAAGTACCAAATCAAAACTTTCCCAAGAAAAAGCACTCATTTCATTTAAAAATAATTTCACTTTTACAAATCGTTTCATGTAAGGAACTCGGAAACGATCTTTCGGTAAATCATAATCAAATAAGACTTCTTCTTCACTGATTTCAGCTGGGACTTCTTGACCTTCACGATTGATTACTTTATAAGTTGCCTTGGGCTGTGCCTTTAGTTCATCATAAAGTTTTTCAGGAATTCCTTCTTTAAATAATTTACGCTCAAGAACTACTTCAACTTCAGCCTCACCTGTTTTAGAATGTCCAGCTGTATTAAAAACTACAAAAGGATGTTGGCCTTCAAAGTCAATCACTTTAGCGAGTTCAAATAATGCATCATCAGCAAGATATTTTCCTACTTCATTCGCTTTTTCAAAACGTGTCATCATTTCACGATGAACTTCGTCAACAGAGCAACCACAGATACTATCATGTGGATGATTTTGCATCAAAGTTTTCCAAGCATAAGTCAATTTGTCGTGCGGATACTCTCCTGTCACCCGATAAGCTAAACTGGCGAGAGGTTCTGTAACATTTTCTAACTGACGCTCAACTTTTGTATTCCATTGTTTGAGATAAACTCGACTCGAAGCCGTATTTGCTAAAGTGTACCAGCCATCAGTTTCCTGTGAGGTTAGTTCCCCTGTTACCGTAGATAAGTTTTCAGGCAAATCTGACCTTACAGCTTCTAAATAAGTTGGCCAATTAGAATGAACAAACTCATAATCTGGGAAAAGTTCATTTGCCAAGCGAATCGCTTTGCTCAAATCTTTCTGAACTGGTTGATGATCCACGCCATTCATCATTAAGAGATGTGATGTCGAAGCAAATTTTTCAACATCTGCTAATTTTTGATTCCAAAAGTCAAGTGCTGCTGCTTTTTCAGCAGGAATTTCATTTCCATTTGAATACCAATTGGCAAATAGAATTCCAAGAATTTTTGTCCCATCAGGACCTTCCCACCACATTTCTGAAAATTGCGAACTATAGGCTTCCTCTGATTGTTCCAAAACTTGATTATCAAACCCGATTGGCTTCACTCCTCGACCAAAAGCTGCAGCGCTAAGTCCTGCCGCTTTCATCATTTGTGGCGTTTGGCCCATATTCCCAAAAGTATCAGGGAAATACCCCAACTCAACTGGAGCCCCCCAACGCTCCGATTCTTTACGCCCAACAAGCATATTACGAACGTTTGATTCAGAACTAATGAGGAAATCATCTTGTAAGATATAAAATGGACCAATTTTCAATTTTCCAGCTGAAATTGCTGCTTGTACTTCCTCACGACGCTCGGGACGTACTTGCAAATAGTCATCTAAAATAATCGTTTGTCCATCCAAATGAAAGCTATCAAACTCAGGATCTTCCTTGAATAAATCAAGTAAATCATCCACTAAATTGACTAAACGCATATGATGTTCTTCATAAGCCATATACCATTCTCGATCCCAATGACTGTGAGAGATGATATGTACCGTTTTCTTTTTCATAAAGCTCTATCTTTCTAAAACTAATCTCATTAACTTATTTTTCAATTTGGATATCAAAATAATCCATGACCAACTCACAAAACATCATATTAGCCCAGCTAAACCATTCTCTAGTGTAATTTTGTGGATTATTGACATCAAATCCTTCATGCATCAAATGTGTTCCAGCGTCTGTTTCGACCAAATGATTTAAGATTCGTTCTTTTTCGCTCTTATCATTTGTAGTCATTCCTTCCATCGCTAAAGCAATTGGCCAGACATAATTTTCTGGTGTATGACTAGAACCAATTCCTCGTGCATATTTTCCTTCATAGTAATAAGGATTTTCTTTACTCAATAAAGTTTGTCGTGTTTTCAAATAAACTTCATCTTCAGCCTGACAAAATCCCAAATATGGAGCTGCAATCAGATTGGGAACATTGCTATCATCCATTAAAGTTTTGTTCCCAAGTCCATCAACATCATAAGCCCAAACTTCTTCGCCTTGTTGATTTTTAGTTTTGGCAAATTTCTCAAGTCCCTCTTGAATTTCATCTCTAAGAATCTTTGCTTCATTTGCAATTTCTTCATTAGATAGAAGCTCAGTAAAAATTTCCTTGATATAATCCAAAATAACAACAGCAAACATATTTGACGGAACCAAATAACCATACTCACAAGCATCATCACTTGGTCTAAATCCTGACCAAGTCATTCCAGTGTAGGCTGTCTTGGCTCCTTTTCCATCTCTTATTAAAGTATCTTCATGTCGCTCAGTATCTCGAACAAAATGGTAGGGAGAATCCTCATGATTTTGTTCTGTTTTAAAAACATTCAAGGTGTTTTTGACTGCTTTGATAAATTCTTCATCAAAATGTTTGGTATAACCTGTGTTTTTATAGACTAAGTAAGCGAGTTGAATAGGATAACAAAGGGAGTCAATCTCATACTTCCTTTCCCAAATCCAGCCTTTATGTTCATTAAAGTTGGTATGGTCTGTCTGATGCCCAGCAAAGTTTTCACTTTCGTTGAAAGCATTAGCATAAGGATCCAGATTAATATATATCATTTGTTTTTTTACTAAACCAACAATCAAATCACGAATTTCTTCATCTTCACGTGCAAGTACCAAATAAGGTCTCATTTGAGCTGTTGAATCTCGTAACCACATTGCTGGAATATCACCTGTTAAAAGAAAGGTAGTCCTGTCATCATGCACTCTTAAAGTAGTTTCAAGTGTGTTTGAGAAAGAATGATTAAAGTTTACAGCCCACTCTTTATGTTCTTCTCCACAAAGAATTGTTATGTCATTCATAAACTTTTTAACAGATTTTGGAATATTTGCTTTCACTGCATCTCCTTTTAAAATTCATTTGATATATCATTTAAGGTTATTTTAATATAAATTTTTATATTTTGCAAGCGCTTTTTTATTAAAATAAGATTAATTATGTTATCTATTTTTATTTTTTCTGAATTTTATAGAGGTAAAAAGCCTATTTTTATCATTTTCACTTGTAAAAGACTTGTTTTTTTATAAAAAAAGAGTAAAATATGATATATCAAATAAAATACAAAGGGATACTTCTATGAGCTTACCACTCTACCAGCAGATTTCCGATGATTTAAAGCAAAAAATTGTCACTAAAACATTTAAATCAGGAGACCAGCTTCCCACTGAAAAAGAACTCTCAGAGACTTATTCAGTTAGCCGCATTACTGCAAAAAGAGCTCTTACTGAATTAGAACAGCTTGGTCTTGTCAGTAGAACACGAGGAAAAGGAACTTTTGTTCAAGAATTAAATAAAAACCATACCAAACTATTAAAAAGAGTGCTCTTTATTATTCCTTTTGAAGGAATGTCATTTGGAGATTTCACACAAGGTTTGGTTCCTGCTTTAAAAGTTGAAAACACAACCGTATTTATCACTTACGCAAGTTACCTTAAAGAAAATACATCGGATGATATTAAAGAAAATTTTGATGGATTAATTTACTATCCAATGTATACAGAAGATTATCTAGATATCTTATTAGAACTTTCACTACAAAACTTTCCTGTCGTTCTTTTAGATAAACAAATTTACGACCTCGGATTTCCTTGTGTTTCCTCAGATAACTTTAATGGTGGTGAGCAAGCCGCTCAAGCGCTCTTAAATTTAGGGCATAAACGAATTGCTTTTGTGGCTAGTAATGATACCCACCATCCCCAAACAACAAGAAATCGATACTTAGGATATGTCAAAGTTCTAAAAGAACAAGGAATCAAGTTTCACACTACTCTTGATGACTCACTTTATACCGAAAGTTCTGTTTTGGAACTTATTCATAATGAAAAAGTCACAGGACTTATCTGTGAAAATGACTTAGTCGCTCTTCAAACTATGAAGACTTTGCAAGATAACCATTTTTCTGTTCCAAATGATATATCAATTATTGGCTTTGATGATATTCAAGCAGCAAGCCTATCAAATCCGCCATTAACAACCATTGCTCAAGATTTTATTGGCATGGGAAGAATCGCTGGCGAACTGCTTTTAGACTGGATTAAAAGTGGTCAAACCCCCAAAGATGTCAAAGTTCCAATCAATTTAATTAAAAGAAAAACAACTGAGGAGTTGAAATGAAGATAAACAAAATTGATACCCGTCATGGTACTGCTAACCAATCCACTTTTTCACATGGAAATTGCCTTCCTTACACTGGTTTTCCTTGGGGAATGAATTATTTTGCCCCTTCAACCGGTGCTGCTCGTGGAGCTTGGTGGTTTCATCCAGAAGACCGTACCTTTGAAGGCTACCGAATCACTCACCAACCCAGTCCTTGGATGGGAGATTTCTCACATTTGACAATGACGCCTGTTGCAGGTCCTTTGCCTGAAACTTCCTTGTGGCACACAGTGAGTTCATACCGTCCAGAAGAATCAACTTTTAATCCAACGCAACTCAAAATTACTCAATTACGTTATCAGATTACATCTCAGTTAATTCCATCAATGTATGGTGGAATTCTATCAATGAATTATCAAAATTTAAGCCTTAAAGATAATGGCTTGATGCTTCATCTCCCCGGTTCTTATGAACTTCAACAACTTGACGATTACAGCTTAGAGCTTTCAATTATTAATTTTGCGGGTTGTGAAGATGAAAATTTTACTTTCTATCTCAAATTTACTGCTGACCAACCTTTTGTTTTAAGTGGAAATTTATCTGATGAAGATTCTTCTGTTCGCTTAGATTTCAAAGCAGCCAAGCAGGTTCAAATACATTTTGCTACCTCTTTTATTTCCAAGGAACAAGCCGCTCTTAATCTGGAGCGTGAACAAGATAATTCAGCAGAAACATATTTGGAAAATGCTGAATCAGCTTGGAATAACCTTTTTTCACGTATCGAAATTGAGCATCATAATCAACAAGAAGTTTCCACTTTCTATCACAATCTTTATCGCTCATTTCTCTTTCCACAAACTTTTTATGAATTTGACCAAGAGCATCAAAAAATCCATTACGATACAAGCTCTAAAACTGTCAAGAAAGGCCCGCTCTATACAAACAATGGCTTCTGGGATACTTTCCGAACAGTTTATCCGCTTTATAGTCTAATAGCCGTTGACGAGTACGGTGATATGCTCGAAGGTTTCCTAAATTCTTATCGTGCGACTGGTTTTCTTCCAAAATGGCTTTCTCCTGATGAACGTGGTCTAATGCCCGGTACCTTGATAGACGCTGTCATTGCTGATGCTGCAATCAAAAACATTCGTCCTGATTTGATGCCCGAGTTTTTGGAAGCAATGAAAAAAGGAGCCACAAGTCAATCTGAAAACTCTAATTACGGCCGTCGTGGCACAAAAGATTATCTAAAACTTGGTTATGTTCCGCTCACTCACCATGAATCAGTTAATCACACTTTAGATTACGCATTTTCTGATTACTGTATTTCTCAAGTGGCGAAACAAACCGGTGACAAAGAAATTTCAGACTTCTATGCCCATCAAGCAAAAAACTATCAAAATATTTTTGATTCTGAAACTGGTTTTATGCGAGCAAAAGATGCTGACGGAAATTTCAGACCTGACTTTTTAGATATTCGTTGGGGTCGTGATTATGCAGAAGGTTCTGCTTGGCAAACTTCTTGGTCAGTTCTTCATGATTTTGCTGGATTGATTAAACTACATGGCTCAAGAGAAAATTTTGAAAACAAACTCATCGAGCTTTGCAACCAACGACCAAATTTCAATGTTGAAGGATACGGTTTTGAAATTCACGAAATGAGTGAAATGGCTGCTATCGAATTTGGACAAGTGGCTATCTCAAATCAACCAAGTTTCCATTACCCATACCTTTTTAGCTACATTGGCAAACCTTGGATGGCTACGCCTTTAATCAAAAATTTACTGACAGAAACATTTAATGATAGTCCGAAGGGCTATCCTGGTGACGAAGATAATGGAACAATGGCAGCTTGGTATATTTTTTCAAGTTTAGGATTCTATCCAGTCACAGCTGCTTCTAATCAATATGTATTAGGAATTCCACTTTGGGACAAAGCTAGAATCAACCTTTCCTCTGGTCAGCAACTTATTATTCTTGCAGAACCAAATGCTCCGCAACAAGTTTTCGTCAACCAAATCATATTTACTGACAAAAAAGTCAATGATACTTTTATCAAGCACGAAGAATTGATAAAAGGCGGAACCCTAAAATTTGATTTAGGAATCGTACCAAATCCACTTAAATATACGAACGAACAACTTCCTTATTCACTGACAGAAAATTCATTACTGACAGACCAGACCTAATCATTCTGTCAGTAAAAAAAACACGCTTGATTGATTAAAATCAGCGTGTTTTTTTTATTTTATAAATTTAAGCCTATTTCTTTAAATCAGACCAAACCCATTCAGTAAACTCAGGAATATCAACTCCTTCATTTCTTGTCACTTCAAAGTGTTTAACTAGTGTCCGTTCCATTCGGTCAATGAAAGCTTTCGCTAGACCTTGATTAACTTTTCGGTTGACATAAAGAACTTGCATGGCATCAATCGCTTGGTGGAAACGGTCAAGCTCAGAGTAAACCCGCATATCATAAGTCGTCGTGATGTCACCATCTTCACGGTAACCATGAACAATCAAACCATCGTGTCCTCTTTGATAGAAAATGGATTCGATTAAATCTTCATACCCATGGAATCCAAAAATTACTGGAGTGCCTGAAGGGCCAAAGTATTTTTCAAATTCTTCATCTGAGAGTTCACGTTCTTGGTTTAGAGCGCCTTTTTTCTTTTGCAACCGACCCAGTTCAAGCACATTCACATAACGGAATTTCGCCTGTGGGAAAACTTCGTTTACAAGATGTAAAGCTGCTAGTGTTTCAATTGTAGGCTCAGCTCCTGCTGAGGCAAAAACTAAATCTACTGCTTCTCCATCTTTAGCCGTTGAAGCCCAATCAATTGTTGCAATTCCGTCAGTCGCCAATTTTTCAGCTTCTTCTTTAGTAAACCATTGTTGACGAGGTTGTTTAGAGGCTACAATATGATTAATTTTACTTCTATCTTGAAAAGCACGGTCAAATACGGCTAGCAAAGTATTTCCATCAGCTGGCAGGTATTGTCTGATAAAATCAGATTTCTTTTCTGCCAAATGAGTCAACATTCCAGGATCTTGGTGAGTATAACCGTTATGGTCTTGTTGGAAAACAGTTGAAGTCGAAATAACATTAAGCGAAGGATAATCATGGCGCCATTTTTGGTCTGCTGCTTGACGAATCCATTTGAAATGTTGAGTTAACATTGAATCCACGACTCGCAAGAATGATTCATAACTTGCAAATACTCCTGTACGTCCAGTTAAAGTATAACCTTCAAGCCAACCTTCTGCCTGGTGTTCTGATAATTGAGAATCAATAATGCGACCCTCAGGTGAGATAAATTCATCATTTGGATTTTTTATGACTTGCATCCATTGACGATTCGTCACCTTAAACATTTCCCAAAAACGATTAGACATGGTTTCATCAGGACCAAACAAACGGAAACGCGTAGGATTAAGTTTGACTATTTCAGCAAAATATTTTGACAAAACATTCATATCCATATTGTCATTTGTATCAGGGAGTAATTTTCCTCGATTATTTTCAGAAATTGGATTTGCAAATTCTTGCCAATCTGGTAAAACCAAATTAGAAGAATCAACTCCCCCATTTGTTACAGGGTTTGAAGCCATTCGCATCTCACCTTTTGGTGCAAAATCACGCAACTCTTCTTTCAAACTTCCATCAGCATTAAATAAAGTTTCTGGTTGGTAAGAAGTCATCCATTTTACAAATTCTGGTAAAGTTCCCATATTTTTAGAAGATAACGGAAGTGGAACTTGATGCGCACGGAAACTATGTTCAATCGGCATTCCCTTACCGTCAAATTTAGGACCTGACCAATCATTATAACGTGGACCACCCCAACCTTTTGGTAAACGTGCGATAACAATTGGCCAAGCTGGAATCTCTCCATTTTGATAACGATTATCTTCACGCGCATCTTTCTGAATTTGATGAATGTCTTCAATCGCTTTATCAAAAACTTCAGCTGCTAATTTATGATAAGCCATGTAATCATGAATATCATCATTTTCAATATAACGAGGTGAGTAACCCAGTCCTTCAAAGAATTTACGAATATCAACATCTGAAGTTCGAGCGAACAAAGTAGGATTTGAAATTTTAAAACCATTTAAATCAAGAATTGGTAAAATTGCCCCGTCATTCTTAGGATTAATGAATTTAATAGAGTGCCAACTTGTCATCAACGGTCCAGTTTCAGCTTCTCCATCCCCAACAACAGCAAAAGCAATTTGTTCAGGTTGGTCAAGAATAGCCCCTGTTGCATGTGATAGCACATAACCCAACTCACCTCCTTCATGAAGTGAACCAGGGGTTTGTGCTGTCATATGTGACCCTATTCCTCCAGGAAATGAGAAACGTTTAAACAAACGTGACATGCCTTCCAAATCTTGAGTAATCTCTGGATAAGCTTCTGTATATGAGCCATCAAGATAAGAAGGAACAACCATAGCTTGTCCACCATGTCCGGGGCCACCCATGTAAAACATCTTTTGATTATATTTATTGATTAGACGATTAGCATGAGCATAGAGGAAAGTTTGTCCTGAAACCGTCCCCCAGTGCCCAATAGGATTGGCTTTAAGGTTTTCCGCTTTAATTGGAGTACCTGTCACAGAGAACAAAGGATTTTCTTTCAAGAAGATCATTCCTGCTCCAAGATAAGTTGCTGCTCGCCACCATTTATCAAGCTTTTTCAAATAAGCTTCTGAATTATATTCTGTCATTTTTTCCTCCTGATTTTCTTTTATTATAGGTCAATTATGCTTGATATTCTAATAATTTGTTCATATATCCACTAGGAAACATTGCTATATATTTTTGTTTATTGAAATTAGCGAATACGAAAAGAGAGAGAATTCTCTCTCAAATTTTTCATCCAAGATTAATATAAGTTAGTCCAAACATTGCACACAAATCACCAATTTGTTCTGAATCAACCACAAAAGATAAAACAGTATGATGTCCCCCTCCTGCTTTTAACCATTGTTCAGCCCCAACTTTTAATCCTTGTTTAGGCGTCCAGAGCTGCTTAGCAACTGGTAAGAACGGAGTTTCTTCTTCTGGTTTATTTCCAGTAACCTCATAAGAAATTAACTTAAATTCATTTCCATAATCTGCCATAGTAATATCAACAGCTTCACCAATCATACCTGTGAATACTAAGCGTGCTGGATCTGACTTACCACCAATATCTAACGGATGAACCTCAACTCGTGGCTTGTCTGATGCTATTGAAGGATCAACTTCAAGCATGTGTGACCCAAGAATTGCTTCGTGTCCTTGACGCAAATCCAAAGTATAATCTTCCATAAAGACTGTTTCTTTATTATGCGCCATAATTTTGAACAGACGGACAAGTGCTGCTGTTTTCCAATCTCCTTCTCCAGCGAATCCATAACCATCAGCCAAAAGTAATTGTGCTGCAAGTCCAGGTAATTGTTCTAAGCCTACCAAGTCTTCAAAGTTAGTAGTAAAGGCACTATAGTCTTTATCGTCCATAAATTTCTTAATTCCTAAATATTCACGTAATTGATATTTAACATTTTTTTCGAATTTTTCCGGACTATTGTTTCCTTCAATATAATCATATTTACTTTGTAAATCTTTATAAAGCTGATTAATATCACTCTCTGCTACAGCATTAACATATTCTACTAAATCACCTACTCCCCAATAATCAACCGTCCAGCCAAATTTAATTTGCGCTTCAACTTTATCTCCGTCCGTAACAGCGACATCTCGCATTTTATCAGCAAATGTAACGATTTTTATTTTATAGGATTCATTGTAAGCCACCGCAACATTCATCCATTTAGCGATTTGTTGTCTAATTTCATCATCTTCCCAATGGCCAAATATAATCTTATTATTTTTTTTCAAACGTGCATTGATAAAAGCATATTCTCGGTCACCATGAGCTGATTGATTCACATTCATATAATCAAAATCAATCGTTTTGTAAGGAATATGGTTCAAAAATTGAGTAGCTAAGTGTAGTAAGGGTTTATTTAAAAGTTGTGTCCCACGAATCCAGTTTTTGGCTGGAGAAAAGGTGTGCATCCATGTAATCACGCCCGCAACTTCATCCTGATAATTTGCTTCCTTCATAATTTGAGTAATATTTTCAGCAGTTGTTGCAACTATTTTAAAAATAATTGGATAAGGGAGGCTACCAGAATTATTCATTTCGTCAACTACTTTTCGAGCATTTTTTTCAACAGTCGCCAAAGCTTCTGGACCATATAAAAATTGAGACCCTATAACAAACCAAAATTCTTTTTGAGTATTTTCTAACATTTTTCTACCAACTTTCTTCATATTATTTATTTTTTTGTCCATAATAAGCATCTTTACCATGTTTACGTAAGTAATGCTTATCTAAAATTCTTTGAGGTAAATCCGCTGCATAACTGTTAATTTGACGAGCAAAAATATTCATCTTACAAACATTTTCTAAAACTACTGCATTATATACAGCAGCTTCAACATTCCCCCCCCATGTAAAGGGACCATGGCCATGGAGTAAAACAGCTGGTATATCTAAGATATCAATCCCTCTTTCTTCAAAAGTTTCAATAATAAGTTTACCAGTTTCATACTCGTATCCTTTATCAATTTCCTCCTTTGTCAAGTAGCGAGTACAAGGAACCGGACCGTAGAAGGTATCCGCATGAGTTGTACCCATAGCCGAAACATCTACACCTGACTCTGCCCATGCAGTTGCCCAATTCGAATGTGTATGCACAATACCACCTAATTCCGGATATTTTTTGTAGAGTACGGCGTGCGTTGGAGTATCTGACGATGGGTTTAATTCTCCTTCAATAACTTTTCCTTCCAAATCAACCACTACCATGTCAGATGCTTTTAAGCTCCCATAATCTATCCCACTTGGCTTAATGACAAAATAGCCTGTTTCCTTATCAAAAGCACTCGCATTTCCCCAAGTAAATTCAACAAGATGATGTTCAGGAAGTTCAAGATTTGCTTTTAATACCTTTTCTTTTAAGTCTTCTAACATTTTTTTCCTTACTATTTAATTTATTTTTTCAGCAGCTTGACGCTCCAGATCAAGCCCTTCACGATAACGTTTAATGAACAAGTTATAACTTTTTTCGTCTTCAGGATTAGGATTTATTGTAATACTTTTAACAGCTGCAAAAACTTTTTCTTTTAAGAATTTATTTAAATTATCATTTTCACTCGAACTGAATGCTCCCAAGACAGCCATTCCCCAAGCACCACCTTCTCCTGCCGTTTCCATAACCGTGATAGGCTTTTGCAGTGCAGCAGCTAAAATCTGCTGCCCAACTTCTGGAGTTTTGAAAATTCCTCCATGTCCTACTAAACCGCTGATTTCGATTTTTTCCTGCTTTAGAAGATCCATACCAATACGCATTGCGCCAAAAGCGCTATAAATATGCGTTCTCATAAAATTCGCTAAGTTAAAATTACCATCGGGTAATCGAACAAATAAAGGACGTCCTGCACTTACCTTTGTTATATTTTCACCAGAAAAATAACCATAACTTAATAGCCCTCCTAGATCATTATCCGCTTTCAAAGCTTTATTAAAAAGTATTGAAAATATTTTCTCACGATTAACAGTAATTCCTAAACTTGTCGTATATTCTTCAAAAAGCTTTATCCAGGCATTGATATCTGAAGTAGAGTTGTTGGCATGAACCATACCAACAAGTTCTCCGTCAGGAGTGGTCACAATATCTATTTCAGGATAGACCTTTGAAAGAGACTTCTCAAGAACAATCATCGCAAATGCTGAAGTCCCAACAGAAACATTTCCCGTGCGAACTTCTATACTATTTGTCGCTACCATCCCGGTTCCTGCATCTCCTTCTGGCGGACAAAGAGGAATTCCAGCTTTAAGAGCTCCGGTAGGATCAATCAAAAATGCTCCTTGCTCTGTTAATGCACCTGCTTTTGCACCTGCTCGTAAAACTTTCGGAAAAATATTTTCTAAACTCGTTGAAGTCTCTTTTTCAAAAAGATTAATAAATTTTTTATTATATGTTTTTGTTGCACTGTCAATCGGGAACATTCCAGAAGCATCACCAATTCCCAAAACTTTTTCCCCTGTCAATTGCCAATGGACATAGCCAGCTAAAGTTGTTAAATATTCAACTTGATTGATATGCTTTTCTCGATTTAGTATCGCTTGATAGTAATGAGCAATAGTCCATCGTTCAGGAATATTAAAATCAAAAAGTTCTGTCAACATTCTTGAGGCTTCTGATGTCGTTGAATTTCTCCAAGTTCTAAAAGGGATTAGAAGTTTATCAGTTTTATCAAAGGCCATATAGCCGTGCATCATTGCGCTAAATCCAATCGAAGCAACCTTTTCAAGTATTAGTCCATATTTTTTATAGACTTCCGTTACTAGTTCTCTATAGCTCCTTCGCAGCCCTTTCCATACTTCTTCTGTCGAATAAGTCCAGTAACCATCAACTAACTTGTTTTCCCATTCATAGCTTCCAGATGCAATTGTCTGAAATTTGGAATCAATTAATACCGCTTTTATTCGCGTGGACCCAAACTCAATCCCCAAATTTGTGCGGACATCAACAATATCTAACATTTCTCCCGCTCTTAAAGAGACCATTTTTTCTCCTTTTTCTTAATTATTCGCTAATTCGTAGCGCTTACAGAACAAATACTATCACTTATGTACGGACATGTCAAGAAAAAAATAAAAATTTTTTTAAAAATCGCTTGACTTGTCCGTACATAAAAGATATAATGAAAACGCTTAGAACGCAGCGCTTACATAATTACATAATTTTATAAGGAGATTTTCAATAGCATGAAAACTAATAAAAAAATTTCTGCTTCTTTTATCTACTTTTTTGGGGCATTTGGCGGAATACTATTCGGTTACGATATAGGAGTTATGACTGGAGCCCTCCCTTTTTTACAAACTAGTTGGGGCTTAACCAACAATGCAACAATTATAGGGTGGATCACTTCATCAGTAATGTTTGGCGCGATCTTTGGTGGTGCAGCAGCTGGACTTTTGTCTGATCGTCTGGGTCGACGTAAAATGATTCTGATTTCCTCACTAATCTTTATGCTAGGTTCGTTACTTTCTTCCATCTCCCCTCATAATGGTCAATATTATTTAATCGTTGTCCGAATTTTATTGGGACTAGCAGTGGGAGCCGCTTCTGCCCTTGTACCATCATATATGTCTGAAATGTCACCCGCTAATATTAGAGGACGGCTGTCAGGTATTAATCAAGTGATGATCGTTTCTGGTATGCTTTTATCTTATATCGCCGATTATTTTCTAAAAAATTTATCCACGGATATTGCTTGGCGTATTATGCTTGGTGCTGCTGCAATCCCAGCATTAATTCTTTTCTTTGGGGTATTAGCTTTGCCAGAGTCACCTCGATTCCTCATTAAATCTGGAAAAATAAATGAAGCTAAACAAGTTCTTAGCTTCATACGTAAACCTGACGAAATTGAAAACGAAATAAAATCAATCCAAGATACAGCTAAACAAGAATCAGCTGCATTGTCTTCTACCAGCTGGGGAACCCTCTTCAAAAGTCGCTATAGGTATTTAGTAGTAGCTGGCCTAGGTGTTGCTGCCTTTCAACAATTTCAAGGGGCAAATGCAATTTTCTACTACATTCCACTTATTGTAGAAAAAGCAACGGGACACTCTGCTAGTGAAGCATTGATGTGGCCGATTATTCAAGGAATTATCCTCGTGATTGGTGCACTTTTCTTCTTGGTAATTGCTGATCGCTTTGATAGACGTACTCTCCTCCGATTGGGTGGAAGTATCATGGGGCTCTCCTTTATTCTTCCAGCCATCATCAATTTCATCATACCCAATTCGAGTCCTATGATGATTGTTTTCTTTTTGTGTATTTACGTCGCCCTTTATTCATGTACCTGGGCTCCATTAACTTGGGTGCTTGTAGGTGAGGTATTCCCTCTAGCTATTCGAGGACGTGCCTCTGGATTAGCCTCATCCTTTAACTGGATTGGTTCCTTCCTTGTTGGACTTCTATTTCCAATTATGACCGCATCAATGAGCCAAGAAGCTGTTTTTGCTATATTTGGTGTAATTTGTCTATTAGGAGTGCTCTTTGTCCAATTCTTCGTCCCTGAAACCCGTGGCCGTACACTTGAAGAAATTGAAAAACATATAAAAAATTAAATTCCTACATGGAAAATGAAAATAATTGGGTTAAAAAAGGCCAAATTTTAACACCAATAGATTTTTTGAACTTGATGCAACTTCACTACAACTTAATGGAAAACTTTTTTTGACTTACTCAGTAAAGTGCTACTGTTGAGAACTATTGTATGGGAATGCTAACTGCTGACGAAAAATCCAATATATTGGGCCCAAGAGCTATGTATGATTCTCTCGGCTTCCAAACGACTTATCTTATAATGGGAAAGGTTGTCTTAATCATCTAAATTTTTGCTCTGCTTTTCTTAGAAAAGCCTAAATTTATTGATAATTTAAGTGATCACTCCTCTGAAAATCTAGCCAAAAATCCTAGCTAGATTAACCAAAGTCTCGTATAAAGCGAGGCTTTTATTAATCTACTTTTTTGTCCGTACCTATGATATAATATAGTATAATAGTAAATGTTTAAAGTAAGTTAAAATCTTTAAATATCACTAAAAATAAGTAAGAAAGGAGATCTTTCCATGAAACCAAAATACCAAGTAATCGCTGACTCACTTCGAGATAAAATTATTTCAACTGAATATGCCGTTGGCGGAGTCATTCCAACAGAGTTGCAATTGCAAGAAGCATATCATGCAAGTCGATATACCGTAAGACAAGCGGTATCGGTATTAGTAAGTGAAGGATATCTCCGAAAAGAAAAAGGTTCTGGAACCTATGTCAATGAACCCCCAACTTCAACTATTGAAACATCTCCTAAAAAAACAATTGGTGTCATAACAACTTATATCTCTGACTATATCTTCCCAACAATTATCCGAGGAATTGAAAAAGAACTGAAAGCTGATGGCTATTCTCTTCTTCTTTCGAGCACTAATAATGATTATCTTCAAGAGAAAGAGTGCTTGGATCGAATGATTGAATTTGGTGTAGACGGATTAATCGTTGAGCCGACAAAAAGTAATCAATATAATCCTAATCTGGCAACCTATGTCACTTTACGAGAACATAACATTCCAATTGTTATGATTAATGCAACTTATGAAGAACTAAGTACTCCATCGATTCATGTCGATGATGTTGAAACTGGCTTTTTAGCAACAAAGGAACTTATTGATAATAATCACCAACGCCTCTTATTAATAACTAAAATTGACGACTTACAAGGTAAATACCGCATGAAAGGTTTTATAAAGGCATGCGAAGAAAAAGAAATTAAACTTTCTTCAAATTCCATTATTACTTATACTACTGAAAACGAAGTGTCAATCTATGACAAAATAATTTCTCACTTAAAAGAATTTACTGACATCAGTGGAATTGTTTGTTACAATGATAAGATTGCTAAAACGCTAATTGGAAAACTTTCTAGTCTTGGCTATAAAATTCCTGATGATTTTTCAATTGTTGGAAACGATGACTCTACTCTAAGTCAAATGGGAGAAGTTAGTTTAACAACAACTGTCCATCCTAAAGAAAAAATGGGAATAGACGCTGCAAAATGGATTGTTAATACCATAAAAAATGGGAAATTTGAGAAAGATATTCTTTACCCGCCAAAATTAATTCGTAGAAATTCTGTAAAAAAACTAAAAAACTGAAGATTGATACCAAGTTATATAAAAGAACTCCTCGCCTCTTATGCAAGGAGTTCTTTTAAATCTTTTATCCCTCTTCTTCTAAATGATGCACACGATGCAGTAATTCTGCTTCGATTTGTTCGAGTGTTTTGCCTCTTGTTTCAATAACTTTTTTACTAGTAAACCAAATTGAGAGGAAACAACAAGCCGCATAAATCAGGAAAATTTTACCTGTTCCAAAAAATGATAATAATGGTAAGAATGTTAATGACACCACCCAGTTAGCAGCCCAGTTGACAGCAGCACCAAATGAATTTCCTAAGCCACGGATTTTAAGTGGGAAAGATTCACCAATCATCACCCACATTACTGGTCCCCATGTTGCTGAGAAGAAGGCAATATATACCGTTAAAGCAATAACTGCTAAATATTTACCAAAGCCAATATGAGCATTCTCTGCTAAAATCATCCCTACTGACATCAATACAAGAGAAATTCCCATTCCCCAAGCACCAAAATTGAGCATCCACCGACGATTAACTTTATCCATTACTCTCATAGCAATATAAGTTACAATAACATTGAAAATACCAATCCCAATATGAGCAAGTAAAGCTGCGCTTGCCCCAAATCCTACCGCAACAAAAATTGATGGTGCAAAGTATAATACTGTATTACAGCCCATAACCTGTTGAAAAATTGCCAGACCAATTGCCATAATTAAAACTGGACGTGACATTTGACCAAATAATTCTTGTAAGCCACCTTGTTTTTCTTCCTTAGCCATCAATTGAATATCAGAAATTTCTGCTTCAATCGAGTTTGGATCATCATTTATCATCCCTAATATTTCACGGGCCCCTGCTTCATTATCATGACGAACAAGAAATCTTGGAGATTCTGGCAAAAAGAGTCCACCGATGAAAAGAAGGGCTGCTGGAACAGTGGCCAAACCAAGCATCCAATGCCAATTTCCTGAAACTCCTTTTAAAGCATAGTTTGAGATATAGGCTAATAAAATCCCAGTCATAATCATCAATTGAAACATAGTTGAAACTCCACCACGAATTTTAGCGGGTGAAAGTTCTGATAAATAAGTCGGCACCAAAGCTGAAGCTGACCCAACAGCCATCCCGAGAATAACCCGAGAAATAATTAGTAACTCAGCGCTATTTGAAAGCCCTGAACCTAAAGCTCCAACAAAAAAGATGACCGCTGACAAAAGTAACAGACGTTTCCGACCAAAACGGTCACTCATTGGTCCAATTACGACCGCGCCAATTACAGCTCCCATTAAAACTGCCGCTGTAATCCATCCTTCCATCCAAGCCCAAGAACTCACCTGCCAGCTCTCTTTTTCAATAAAAAGTAGCGCTCCCGATATGACGCCTGTGTCATATCCAAATAATAAGCCACCTAAAGCACCAAAAAAATAGATGAAAGTGGGAGAAAGTTTTCTCATAATAGTAACTCCTTAATTTTTATTTGCAAGTCTTCTTGCCTTTTTTACTACCCACAAATGATACCGCTTTCCGCACTTACTTTCTTGTAATCCTTGATATTTTAAAATGGAAATGTTGCTCATAATAAAGCTAAAAACTACTCTTATGTAAGAGCAGTTTTAATTAGTTTATTCATTTTTTATTAAGCGTGCCGGATTTCCAGCAATTATGCAGTGGCTAGGAAATGATTTGGTCACCACAGAGCCAGCACCAACGACAACATCATCTCCTAAAGAAACTCCAGGCAAAAGAATCACTGAACCGCCAAGCCAACAATCATTACCAATTACTATTGGCCCATCATATTGCCAGCCTTCACGTCTTAAAAACACATCTTTGGCATGATGATTAGGTGTAAATAATTGACAATTTGGTCCAATAAAACAGTTTTTCCCAATCTTAACCTTACCCGCACTAATAATCTGAAGTCCACTATTAATAAAAGTATTTTCTCCGACTTTAAAACGATTGGGGTATTCCAAAGCAGTTATTGGAAAATATATTTCTGAACTTTGAGGTAAATTTGGAAGAAAATCCTCCAAGAGTTTTCTTGCTTCATCAATATTTTCTTTTGCCTTATCATTAATTTCAGAAATTTTTTGACTAGAATTTTTGACTATTTTTTGTAGTTCTACTTCTTTGCTATATTGGTACCAATCACCTTTATTTATTTTATCAAAAATAGATAGCTTTGCTAAACGTAATTTTTCTGCTTCATCTAACATTCTCATCGACTTTTTCCTTTACTAAAAATCCCTTACTACAAATATGTAGGTAAGGGATTATAGACTAATCAAATCTTGATTCACTTGCTTTCCAAGTATAAGAACCGTCTGGTAAGACCTTGTCTCCTAATTCTTTATAGTCAAAGTTATAAAATTCTGCAACTCTATCATATCCAGAATAATCAACGGCAGCAAGCCCGACAAATGCTCCAGTGAAGAATCCGCCATAAGTTTGTAAAACATAATCATCTGAAAGGACAGCCGCATCTAAGACTACAGGAATTTCTATGAATTTTTTGCCGTCAAAACTATATTCATAAGAATATGATTCTTTACGGACTTTAGTGCGGAACCAAACATATTCAGTTCCGTCAGGAATTTTAATGGCATTATCTTTTAAATAAGAAGTATAGTTTCCTCTGTTATTTTCAGCAACTTCAATGACAGCTCCATTGATTTCATTCCATGTGATAAAAGCGAAGGACCAATGACGGTCATTGTAATAGTTGGTTAATCCAGCCATTTGTTGGTAAGAAAATGGGTCAAATTTTACTTTGACTTCTGCGTCAAAATAGAAAGCTTGCCAACGTCTAGCAATCAAAGATAAATCAAAATTATTTGCCAAAGAGCCCTGACCAATTAATGTCAACTTGCCATTCCCAACTGAACCCATTTTCTCAGTAAATGGGACACGCAATGTATTCCAGTTAATATCCAAAGTAGAACTTGCAAAATCGTCTTTTTGACTGTGGTCAGCAGGTGCATTAGTTTGAATTGCATCTTTTGGTCCTTCAACAAAAGTTGTTCCACCATGACCACCAACAATACGTGGCCAACCTTCTTCGTCCCATTCCACTTTTTGGATAGAAGTTTCACGACCTAAAGAGCTCCAACCACGAGGGTCTGTGCTTGATTCATTTTTATGATTCCATGGTCGAGCGCATAAGGAAGCATAATACCACTCACCTTTGGGTGTAGATACAAGACCTCCGTGTCCTTGTTTTTGAATATAATGATTAGGAGTATCGAAGTTTGTGATAAATGGATCGCCGGGTTCAGTTTCAAAAGATAAAGTATCCAATGTTTTAGAGCGGGCCACGACTTCTTGGTGCGTAAAGACTGTTCCACCTTGAGCCGCAAAAAGATAATAATAATCATTAATTTGGTAGAGGTGTGGACCTTCAACCAATTTGACATTTGTACCATTGTAAATCGTTTTAGCTGTTTTAGGTTGTAGTTTCATTGTTGTCACATCAAACTCAGTCAATGTGATTCCGTCAAATGGATGCTTGTATTCACGATGATCCCATGTTTGTTGAACTAAGTATTTCCGTCCGTCTTTATCATGGAAAAGTGAAGCGTCAAAGCCAAGACCATTGAGCTTGATTGGATCTGTCCATGGTCCTTTGATGTCTGTAGCTGTTGTTAAATAATTGGTCATATCTTTGAAAGCACCATTGACAACCTTAACATCTGTATAAACAAGCCAAAATTTACCATCAGCATAAGATAAATCAGGGGCCCAGATCCCACCTGAAGCTGAGTTTCCTCTCATATCCAACAAAGTGGTTGTTGACAATGGACTTGGAAGTAGGTTCCAATGTTCTAAATCTTTTGATTCGTGCAAACGAACACCAGGGAACCATTCAAAAGTGGAGTTCGCGATGTAATAAGTATCTTCTACGCGAATAATGCTTGGGTCTGCATTAAAGCCGGGAAGAATTGGGTTTTGAATAAGTGACATGATTTTGTCTCCTTTTAATATAAATTATTCCGCTTCCTTAAGTTGAGCACGTTTTTCATCAAGTTGTTGATTAATGTCTGCTACATCCTTATCAGAAATTGGATAGAGTTGCATAATAATCATTGATACAAGAGCAAGAACGGCTGGAATCCAAATTGCTGTGAGATTTATACCAGCTAGGGCGTTAGCATGTTGATGTGCTGCTGTCTCATTGAAACCATAAGCTGCTAAGAACCAAAGTGGAATCGCTCCACCTAATGTAAAACCAATTTTGAAGAAAAGTCCCATGATTGCGTTAATAATCGCAGCATTTCTTTTACCCGATTTGAATTCTCCATAAGCGACAACTTCAGGAACTAATGCCCACATGAACCCTGTTGCTGAAGTTAAGCCCCATTGTTTAATAAAGGTTGCAACATAAGCTAACCAGAGGGCATCATGCATTCCATTAAGGGACCAAATATATGTCAAAATTTCTCCAACAATGAACATTCCGATAAAAAGATGAAAGAAACCTTTTTTACCGAAAATTTTCTTTAAACGAGGCCAAAAGATTGGGAAAACAATTCCTGGAATTGAAGCAATGAGGCCAATGGCTCCCATCCATTCTGAATGTCCAACAACAAATTGATTAAAGAAACCATTTACAGTATTCATAAAAAACATGAAAGTAAAAGCTAACATGAAGAAAATCCCTAGAATCACAAGTGGACGATTGTTCTTTAATTCAAGGAAGAGGTCAGTTGTTTTAACTTCTGCCGATTGTTCTGCTGTTGCAACCACACGTTCTTTGGTCAATTTATAACATAGGAATAAAGCTATTGCACCAATAATCATATAAACTGAGTAAACTCCAAACCAAGCATGTCCCGCTGAAGGGTCAGTATAATTCCCCATATGAAGTTTAAGGCCAAATAATCCAGTATCTTTAAGACTTCTTCCTTTCGGTGCTGCCATTTGAACAAACATTGGAAAGAGGGTGTAGACTAGGAGATTGGCTCCATTTGCCAACATCATCCGTGTACTTGTCAGTTTATCAACGGATTCCGGATTACGAGTTAATGATGCATTAAGTGAACCATAAGGAATATTAACAACTGAATATACTAAGTCTAAGGCAAAATAAACGATAAAAGCAAAGGGAACAGACCCTTTAACACCTGGTAGAGGTGCAAAAAGTAAGGCGGCTAAAATTACCAGAGGTATACCTGCTCTTAAAAGCCAAGGACGATATTTTCCTGCTTTTGATGTTCTTTTATCAACAAAAGTCCCAACCATTGGGTCCCAAAATACATTAATAATTCGGACGAACAGAAAAATAAAACCGGCTGTTGCAGTTCCAATCGCATTGACTGTTGTCATATAGAGTGCTAAAAAGCCACCAACAGTCCCAAAGACAAGGTTTTGTGCAAAATCCCCCATTCCATAACCAATACGTTCTCCAAGCGTTAATTCATGATATTCATCATGTTGAACTTGTTTGATTTCATTACTCATTTTTGAGTACATCCCTCCTATTATTTTATTAAAATTATTTTTACTGATGAGTCTGTCAGTAAATTTTAATTCGTTGTAAATAGATATTCTGTTATAAAAGTCTTTTTTTGACCTGCTTTAAGCTCAATCGTTCCCCATTCAGGATGATGAACAAGGTCAGGTATTTCTTGAAATTCAATAGCAATTCCGCGATTTTTGGACATTGGTCTGCCATTAATCATTGACTCTATTTCTGGATTTGTGGCTGTGTAAATCACGACCGCTTGTCTATCAGTTTGAGCTACTAGTTTCCGACCAGATAAAGGGTCATAAAGCATTAAACTTTTATCTCCTTTGGGATTAAAAACAAAGCAATCATCTAGTCCTTCGGGATTATCTTTTAAAAGCTTTTTGATTGAAACGCTTTCTTTAATTGAATAAGAACTGTCGTCAACAGTTAGAAGACGACCAGTTGGTATATTCTCTTGATTGGTTTCAACTAGAAAGTCAACATTTGCTTGAATGAAATGCTTATGAGTCGTTGATAATTCTGCTGACAGATTAAAATAAGGATGCCAAGCCGGATTAAAGACTGTGTCAGTTACTGACAGACCTGATATTGTCACTTCTAACTTATTGTCAGTTAATTTATAAGTGACTTCTGCTTGGATTTGACCTGGAAAACCGGACTCCTCATCTCTTAAACTTAGTTTAATGCCAAGAGATGATGCTGTTTCAAAAGTTTCATAAGACCAAAATTGTCTTTCCCAGCCATGGCTTCCTGAATGTAAATTATTTTTTCCTTCATTTGCCTCTAAACTGACAGAATCATAAGTAGCACCTGAAATACGCCCGGCAACTGGACCGCAAATTACACCATAATATCCTCCATCATTTGCATAGGTTTCGGAATTGTTTTTGGATAAAAGAATATTTTCAAATGTTCCATTTTTGTCAGGAGTGAGGAGTTGATGGACTCTTGCTCCATAATCATGGACAACGATGGTGAGTCGTTCATTTGATAATGTAATCTGACTAATTGATTTGTCAGCTCTAAAAGGCAAAGATTCTTTGAAAATGGTAAATGTCATAATTAACCTTCGTCATTAAATTCTACTAATTGATGAGAAATTTCAGAGGTATTTTTATAAACTTGTTTCCAAATTTGATAAATTTGCTCATAACGTGCTACATTTTTTGGATTTGGTATGAAACTGGCTTCCTTGTAATGAACAAAAGCTTTAGTGACCGCTTCTAAGCTATCAAAAAGTCCGCAACCAAAAGCAGCAATCATACAAGCACCAAGTCCCGGTCCCTGCTCAACCGTTAAGCGAATCATTTCAGAATTAAAAATATCTGCTTGCATTTGCATAATGTCGGGATTTTGCGCACCCCCACCTACGGAAATCAAACGTTTAAACTTCTTGTTTTTCGTTTTTTCCATGATATCTTTAGAATCACGCAATGAAAAGGTAATTCCTTCAAGCACTGCTCTTGAAAAATGTTTTTGTTCATGATGAGCAGAAATTCCTATAAAACTTCCGCGAATTTTTGAATCAAAATGTGGTGTTCTTTCACCTACAATATATGGCGTAAAGAGCAATCCTTCTGAACCAGGAGAAACTGTGTAAACTTCTGACAAAAGTTCATTGAAACTCAAGCCTTTTCCAAAAGTTTCCTTATACCAGTTTAAAGAATTTCCGGCAGCCAAGGTTACTCCCATTGAGTAATAAGCACCCGGAACCGTGTGATTAAAGAAATGAAGTTTTCCTTTATAATCTGCAATTTTAGGTTCATAAGCGGAAACGACTCCGGAGGTTCCCATTGAAATCAAGCCCACTTCTTCATTGATTAAACCAACACCCAGAGCGGCGGCAGCATTATCGGCTCCACCAGCAAATACTTTTACTTCATTTGTCAGTTTATAGCGTTCAGCTATTTCTGCTTTGACAAATCCTGTTCGGTCAGTGGATTCAATCAATTCAGGTAGAATTCCCCTATCAATATTGAATGCGTCAGTAATTTCCTCTGACCATTGTTTTTTCTCAATATCTAAAAGTAAAGTTCCTGCTGCGTCAGAAAATTCGGTATAAATATTTCCTGTCAGCCAAAGGCTCAAGTAATCTTTTGGCAACATTATTTTTTTAACTCTTGACCAAACCTCTGGTTCATTTTCTTGGAGCCAAAGAATTTTTGGTAAGGTAAATCCTTCAAGAGCAATATTTTTTGTAATCTCTAAAAGTCGCTGACCAAGTCTGTCAGTAATTTCTTGACATTGTTTGCTTGTTCTCACATCATTCCAAAGAATTGCTGGATAAACTGGTTTATTATTGTCATCTAAAACGACTAATGAATGCATTTGCCCCGAAAAACTAATGCCTGCAAGTTGCTGACCAAAATCTGAAATTTCTACTGACAAACCGGTCAGTACTGATTCAAGTGCCACAATCCAATATTCTGGACGTTGTTCAGAATAGCCTTGTTTGGGCGTATCAATTTGGTATTCAGCAGATTTTGTTGTAATTAAATTACCAACTTCATCCATCAAAATTCCTTTAAGACTTGATGTTCCTAAGTCAATTCCTAACACGTAAGTCATTATTATTCCTCATAATAAAAGAGAAGGACGAGGAGGAATTCCTCGCCCTCTTTTAAGTTCTAAATTTTAAACAAGATAGTCATTCAATACTGATTTGATGTATTCCAAGTGATTAGAATCAAGTTCAATATCGTCACCATGTTCAAGTGCAAATGCGGCAAGACTTTCAAAAGTTGCTGTTCCATTTTCAATGGATTGACCAACTTCTGTATTTTTGTATGAACTATAACGTTCGTCAACAATATCAGACAAGAATTTATCTTCAATGATTGCTGCTGCACCTTTCAAAGCACGCGCATAAGTATCCATCCCTGCAATATGAGCAAGAATTAAATCTTCTGCTTTGAAACTTGTACGACGTACTTTCGCATCAAAGTTAATTCCACCTTTGCCAAGTCCACCGTTCAAAAGAATTTGGTGCATCGCAAGTGTGATATCAATAACAAGTGTTGGGAATTCATCTGTATCCCAACCAAGCAAGTAATTTCCTTGATTGGCATCAATAGAACCCAAAGCATTGAAAGTACGTGCAGTATTTAATTCGTGTTCAAAAGTGTGACCAGCCAGCCAAGCGTGATTTGTTTCAAGATTGAGTTTGAAATATTTGTCCAAATCATATTTTTGCAAGAAAGCAAGGGCTGTCGCTGCGTCAAAATCATATTGGTGAGTCATTGGTTCTTTTGGTTTTGGTTCAATCAAGAAAATAGGCAAGTGGTTGATTGATTTTGCATAATCAATTGCCAAATGGAAGAATTTTGCCATGTGGTCCATTTCAAGACCCATATCTGTGTTCAAAAGTGATTCATAACCTTCACGACCACCCCAGAAGACATAATTTTCGCCACCGAGTTTTTTAGAAAGTTCAAGACCTTTTTTAACTTGTGCAGCACCATAAGCAAAGACTTCAGCACGGTTAGAAGTTGAAACACCATTCATATAGCGGGGATTTGAAAACATGTTTGCTGTATTCCAAAGTAATTTAATCCCTGTTGCTTTTTGTTTTTCAAGAAGGTGGTCAGTAATTTCGTCCAAATTAGCATAAAATTCTTTCAAAGAATTTCCAGTAGGTGCAATATCAATATCATGGAAACAATAATATTTAACACCTAATTTTTCAGCAATTTCAAAGAAAGCATCTACTCGACGGTGAGCACGGTCAAGTTCAGAACCACCTTCCAAATCCCAAGGGCGTTCCATTGTTGCTCCCCCAAAGGGATCTGACCCATCCATTGTAATTGTATGCCAAAATGCAAGGGCAAAATGAAGTTGTTCTTCCATTGTTTTACCAGCAACTACTTCTTCTGGATTATAATGGCGAAAGGCAAACATATTTTTAGTTTTTGTACCTTCGTATTTGATAGGTGCGATGTCGTTAAAGTAAGCCATTTTTATAGCTCCTCCTCTTTATGATATTAATATTATTTTCAAACTCGTAATTACTACTATACATTTCTTGTAATATATGTCATAATAATAGTGATTAGGAGAGAATGAACATGAAAAACGAATTAGAGAATATTTATCACTCAAAAATAAATAATCTTAATTTTCTACTTGTCGATATTACTTACAGAAAACCTCATCTTCATTTTGACATTGAATTAGCTTTTGTCTTAGAAGGGGCTGGTCAGGTAATAACACAAGAGCAATGCTTTGAAATCAAAGCTGGACAGGCAATTATCTTTAATAGTTGCCAAGTTCACGAACTATCTTCAAGCGACTCTATGAAACTTTTGATTCTACAGTTTTCATCAGAAATTTTTAAAATTATCTTCCCTCAGCTTGATAAAATTTATTTTGAAAGCCATCCTTTCAATCTAAAAAATCAACCTGAAACTTTAAAATTACTCTTACAAGCGGCTTTAAGTTATTTTGCTGATGATAAGAATAATTCCTTGCGTACTCACGGATACACTTCCCTTTTATTAGATCGCTTATTAAGTATTTCTGAATACAGTATTTTAAGCAGTTCTGAACAAAATAAATTAATGGATCTCCAAGAGCGAATGGAAAGAATTTCTTCTTACATTCATGAAAACTACGACCATAAAATTTCTTTAGAAATGATTGCTTCGCATGAAGGACTTTCCAGAACGTATTTTTCCCATTTCTTTAAAAGTAATTTTGGGATTAATTTCAACGAGTATTTAAATAAGATTCGTTCTGAAAAAGCAAGAACATTACTTTCTTCTTCTAAAGATAATTTATTAAATATTGCTTACATGTGTGGTTTCTCAGATATCAGAACGCTCAACACCGCTTTTCTTAAATCTTATGGTGTTCTACCGAAGGAATTTAGAAAAAATAGTGTACTCTTCCCAAATCTCAACTATATGACTTTCAATCAAGATAAAATTGATAATCAAGTTTTTTATTCTGATAGAGGCTCTTTTGATATTTTGCAATATTATTTAGAAAAAAACTTTGAAAAAACAAGTAGTCATTTTTAGACTCTTTATTTTTAACAAGTTAATGATATCGCTTTCTAAGAATCTTATCTTACTGTTTTGTTCTATTTTTCAGGGGAAATGTTGTCATTTTATCATACCTAAATCAAATAAAAAAAATACTTGGCTTTTACCAAGTATTTTTTATTAATCCCAAATTTTAGTTGATTTAATTTCATTAATCGTTTGGTCAAAATCATTTGTTAAGATCGTCACATGTCCCATTTTTCGGTTATGTTTAGCATCTGCTTTTCCATAATCATGTTGATGCCAATCGGCATGCTCATGATTAAGTTTCTTAACTGCCTCAACGTGTTGCCCTAAAACGTTCAACATAATGGCAGGTTTCAAAAGTTTAGGTTCTGGTAGGTCTTCTCCTAAAATCCCTTTAATATGTAAATCAAATTGATTGAAATCACAAGCTTCAATGGTAAAGTGGCCACTATTATGTGGTCTTGGTGCTAGTTCATTGACATAGATTTGACCATCTGCTGTTAAGAACATTTCCACACAAAGCACGCCAGATAGCTCTAATTTTTCCGCAATTGAGGTCGCAATTTTATAAGCATTCTCTGTAATTTCAGCAGATATACGAGCCGGAGAAATCGTTTGATGTAAGATATTTTCTCTATGTTCGTTTTCAGCTAGAGGAAAAACCACATATTCGTGACCATTTCCACTAATAATAACAGAAATTTCACGTTCAAAAGAAATAAAATCTTCTAAAACACATTCTGAAAGTTCTGTCAGTGATTTAGCTGCTGACAAGTCCTTATCAGCATTTAAAACCACTTGTCCATGACCGTCATAGCCTCCAGTTGTCGTTTTTAAAACTTGTTTTCTAGTTACTGTTTCTGGGAGTTTTTCCGCTGAATCTACGAGTTGCCAAGGTGCAACATTAACTTTAGCTTCATTGGTCAAAAATTCTTTTTCAAAGCGACGGTTTTGCGTAATCTCTAACAGACGTATTCCTTGAGGAATCCTTACACAGCCTTCAATTTCGTGCAAAGCTTTCGCTGATACATTTTCAAACTCATAGGTAATGACGTCACAAGCATAGGCGAGTCTTAATAAATTTTCAACGTCATCATAAGGTGCAACAATCAGTTCATCAGATACTTTTGCCGCAGAACAGTTTGGATTTGGGTCAAGTGTAATGACTTTATGTCCCATGTATTGAGCAGCAATTGCCATCATCTGTCCAAGCTGACCTCCACCAATAATACCAATTGTTTGCTTTGTATTCTTTATCACAAGTCTTCCTACCCTTCATTATTTGAAATCCGACACCTTTTGAACTCTTTTTAAAGTAATGCTTTGTTTGATTCCTCAACCATTTCTTGTGCAGCAGCCCGATAGACCAACAATTTTTGGTATAAATTCTCGTTTGTATTCGCCAAAAGTTGCAAAGCAAATAAAGCAGCATTTTTTGCTCCAGCCTCTCCAATTGCCATTGTCGCTACAGGAACCCCTGCCGGCATTTGAACAATCGAATAAAGTGAATCCAAACCAGATAAAGCTCGTGATTTTATTGGAACGCCAATGACTGGGACGAGGGTCTGAGCAGCTACCATTCCTGGTAAATGAGCGGCTCCACCAGCACCCGCGATGATCACTTTATAACCTGCCTCACGAGCTTGGCTCGAAAATTCAGCCATTAAAGCTGGTGTTCGGTGTGCTGATACGACCTTTTTTTCATAAGCTAAACCAAAGTCATCTAAAATTTTTGCTGTTTCTTTCATTGTCGCCCAATCTGAGCTCGAACCCATGATAATTGCTACTTCTGCCATTTTTCCTCTTCTTTTTTCTTAACCAAAATTTTTATATTGCTCGTGAACCAATATCATGACGATAAAAGAAACCATTATTTTCCAATTTATCAAGTTTTTCATAAAGCAATTTTTGTGTACTTTTTACATCTTCTCCCGTTTCAGAAACAAGATAAACTCGGCCTCCACTAGAGATTAATTGATTATTTTCATTTTTGGAAACTCCTGCATAATAAACATTTAAACCTTCAGGAATTTCTGGAAGAATAAGTCCTAGTTTTGCTTGACTAGGATAGCCTTCTGCAGCAACAACCACACCCAAAGTCACACCAGACTCAAGCCATTCTAATGTTGGCTCATTTCCAGCTAAAATATCAATAATTGCTTGAGCTAAATCACTTTTTAAACGGGGGAGAACAACTTGGGTTTCAGGATCCCCAAAGCGTGCATTAAATTCAATTGTTTTGACTCCGTCTTCTGTCAAAATTAACCCTGCATAAAGAATGCCTGTAAATGACTTGCTTTCTTCTATCATTCCAGCTACTGTTGGTTTAACAACTTTTTCCAGAGCCTCATTTACAACCTCCTTAGAAATATGTAGGACCGGTGAGTAAGCCCCCATTCCCCCTGTGTTAGGACCTTTATCTCCATCAAAAGCTCGTTTGTGGTCTTGAGCAATCGGCATCGGATATATTTTCCCGTCATGGATAAAACTAAATAAAGAAAATTCTTCACCATCAAGAAATTCCTCAATCACAACTTTTCCTTGACTACCAGAAAAAATATCGGCCAGAGCTGACTTAGCGGTCTCAATATCAAAGGCAACCGTCACACCCTTTCCAGCAGCGAGCCCATCAGCTTTAATCACAAGAGGAACTCCTTTTTCATCTAGATATGCAAGAGCAGGCTCTAAGCTATCAAAAGTAGCATAATCAGCCGTCGGAACCCCATATTTTTTCATAATTGATTTTGCAAAATCTTTAGAACCTTCTAGCTCTGCGGCCATTTTATTTGGCCCAAAAATTGGTAATTCTGCTTTTATAAAAGCATCGACGACGCCATTCATCAAAGCAGTTTCTGGGCCAACAAATGTTAGTCCAATGTTTTGATTTTGAGCAAATTCAACTAATTTATCATTAGATAGTTCGGAAATATCAACTATTTGAATTCCATCTTTTTCCATTCCTGAATTGCCTGGAGCTACAAAGACTTCTTCAACTTGAGGACTTTCCATAAATTTTTTTGCTAAGGCATGTTCGCGGCCGCCAGAACCAATTACCAAAATTTTCATCATTTCTCCGATATTCCCAAACGCTTTTTATATACACAGACTTGTGTATTCAGCTATTTTATTTATTATTCAACAAATCTTGAACGAATAATAAAAGTCAAAGTGACGATAGCTCATCTATCTTTTCTTGCTTTATAAATCTTATAATTCTATCTTAAAAGATTTGTGATAAAAGAAAAAGCCTGAACAAAAGTTTCAAGAAATAAGAAGAGAGATTGTTCGGTATTTACTCAATTATAGCTAGAGTTTTCCCCTTACAATATTTAAATGACAAATTTGTTTATCAGCTTTTCTATCGCAATTTTCATTAAAAACATGTAAAATAAATCTAAGTAGAAAAAGAAAGCGAAAACTTATGGCGACTCAACCAACCAAAGATAAAATTATTAGTAGCAGCTGGGAACTTTTAGAAGAACTTCCTCTCACAGAATTTTCAATGCGTAAGTTAGCTAGTCGGCTAGGAATGACAGTGTCTTCTCTTTACTACCATTTTTCAAGTAAAGAAGCACTTTTTGCAGAACTTATTGATAAAGCAAGCCTTGAAATTATTTTTCCAGCAAATGAGAAAACGTGGCAAGACCGCCTTTTCGTCTATGGTAAAAATATTTATGCTGTTTTAGAATCTTATCCAAACCTCGCACAATTGATGATGGATTATCCACCAGAATCTGAGAACTATCTTCGGCTCTTTGATAAACTTTTAATGATTGTAGATGATCTCAAGCTTTCTGATGATCACAAATTTTACACCATTAACCTTTTTCTAAATTTTATTTACACCAGTAAAATAGATAGTGATCGTTTAGTAGAGCAACCCGAAAAACCTCTTTCTACTGTCAAAATTCCTCTGGTACAACTGGCTCCTTTTCTCGATAAATATTGGCGAACTGAAAGCCTCACCAGTCTTGGCTCTTCTGAAAGTTTTGAGTTTGGTTTACAGCTTATTATTTCAGGAATTGAAAAAATGCTTAAAATTAATTAATTTATAAAAAACTTCCTGAGGAAGTTTTTTTCTTGACTTTATTTTAGAACAATGGTATTATTTTTACCGAACAGTGTTTTAAAAATATAAAAGAAGGTTCTTTATGAATAATACTAATGATTTTAATTTAAAAAAAGTCTTACCTGCGGTTCTAACAATTGCAATTGGAATGCTTTTAGTAATGATGGATACAACCATTATGAATGTCACCCTTCCGCATATCCAGTCTGCTTTCCATCAAAATCTCTCAAATAGTCAGTGGGTCATTACTGCTTATACTTTAGCTATGGCCACAGTTATTCCATTTGCTGGATTTTTGGGAGACCGCTTTTCAGATAAAAAAGTTTTTGCTTTAGCAATCATTTTTTTCACTATCGCTTCATTTCTTGCAGCTAACGCTCACTCACTGCAAAGTCTTATTATTTGGCGAATTGCTCAAGGCTTAACTGGTGGCGTTGTTGCTCCAATCGGAATTGGGATGTCTTTTAAAATTATCCCAATGGAAAAACGAGGTTCAATGATGGGCCTTCTAGGGTTACCAATGTTGCTCGCTCCAACAATAGGACCTGCACTTTCAGGTTTCTTAGTTAAACACTTCAATTGGTCAACTGTCTTTTTGATTAATCTTCCGGTTGGAATTCTAGCTCTAATCTTTGTTCTCCTCTTTCTCCCCAATTTTCCTGCAAATAAAGCAAGTAAAATTGACTTAAAAGGGACTCTTCTTTCTCCATCTGCCTTTCCAATTTTAATTTATGGTGTACACGTTGGGACAGATAAAGGCTGGTCAAATCCTACTGCCCTCTCTTTTGTAGGCCTTGGTATAATCATGTTGCTTTTATTCATTATTGTTGAACTACGTGTTGAAAATCCTCTTTTACACCTTCGAGCTTTTGCAATTCCTGAATTTACAAAAGGAATTTCGCTCATGTGGCTCAATCAAATCGTTGTTTTCGGGGCCATGCTTTTTGTCCCACTTTACTTACAAAATGTCGTTGGACTTTCTTCTGAAAATACAGGGCTAATCATGGTTCCGCAGGCAATTGCTAGTTTTTTAGGAATGACAATCGGTGGACGTATTTTTGATAAATTTGGGACGAAAGCCGCAGTTCTGCCGGGCTTTATTCTGGGAGCTCTAAGTCTTAGTCTTTTTAGTCAAATTAAACCTAGTTCTTCTTTAGCTTTCACACTTTGTGCTATTGTTTTACTTGGTTTAAGTCAAGGTTTAGTCAATATGCAAGTTAATAATCACGCCCTTCAATCTGTTCCAATGAAAAATATCAGTCGAGTTACTCCACTAACAAATGAAATGATGCAAGTAGTCAACTCATTTGCTATTGCCTTTTTGACAGCATTTTTAAGTGGTCAAATCAAAAAACAGACTGGACTTTCTCCTTTACAAGCGAATTTAACTGCCTTCCATCATACTTTCTACTTACTTCTTATTTTTGTAAGCTTCGGTTTCATTTTAAGTCTATTTTTGAGAAAAAAAGTGAAGGCATAATAAAAAAACACTGTTAAAATAAACAGTGTTTTTTATTACCAATTTTTAACCAAAGCTGGAATTTCTAATAGGTCTTGGATTTGCACATCTGGTTGTGCTTCTCCACTAACTTCCAATTGTTTTGGATTATACCAAATTGTCTTTATTCCAGCTCTATTCCCTCCTAAAATATCAGTTGCTAGGGAGTCGCCAACGATTGTAAATTCCTTTTGATTGGCCGCTTCAATGTGGTCAAAGACATAATCGAAGAAAGCAAGTGAAGGCTTATGATGACCCACTTCTTCACTAATAAAGATTTCTCTAAAGTGATCAGAAATTCCAGACTCAAATATTCGTGGACGAGAAACACGTGAAGTTCCATTACTAACCACATACATTTCTGCCTCTTTTTCTGACAGCTCTGTCAGTAATTCTTTGGCATGATTAATCAACTCATGCCCTTGTGATAAGTAAAGTTGATATTCATCATCAACAGCAACTGGATTATAATTTACTGACACATTTAAAGCTCTAAAAGCATGGTCAAATCGAGTAGATAGAAGTTCTTCACGTGAAAGTTTTTCTGATTCGTGTAAACGCCAAAGCGCTTTGTTTTCACGAGAGTAAGTCGCACGATTTTCCTGATTATCTTCAATTTGATAGTGGGTAAAAATTTTTCCCAAAGCATCATATTCTGCTTTATCAAAATCAAGTAAGGTGTTATCAATATCAAAAAGTAGTACAGTCATTTCTTTTCCTTTGCTAAATGTATTCTTTGCATTCCCTACATTATATCAGAAAAGGAGATAAAGATGAATGTTCTGAAACTTGAAAATTTTTTCAATGACAATAGACAGATGATTTTACAATAGAAATTTTAATATTAAATTAGAGAAAAAAATCTACCCTAAAGGTAGACTTTTTATTAATGTCTAAAATGACGAAGTCCTGTGAAGACCATCGCAATTCCATATTTATCACAGGCATCGATCACTTCTTGGTCACGTACAGAGCCACCTGGTTGAACGATTGCTTTAATTCCTGCCTTAGCAATTTCATCGATATTGTCAGCAAATGGGAAAAAGGCATCCGAACCAAGAACCGCATTTTCTTGAAGTTCTACTGATTTATCTGCGGTTGCCTCTAAGGCAATTTTTACTGAGCCCACACGGTTAGTTTGGCCAGGACCAACACCAAGCGTCTGGTGGTCATTGGTCACAATAATCCCATTTGATTTGACAAACTTAACTGCTTTCCAAGCAAACTTCATGGCCTCCATTTGTCTGTCAGTTGGTTGAACTTTAGTCGCCACTGTCCATTCTTTTGGATTTTCAACAATGACATCTTGATTTTGAACAAGTAGTCCTCCAAGAACCCCTGTTACAAGCGCTTCTTTTTCTGAGGCTTCTTTTTTAGAAAAATCAACGGTTAAAAGGCGGATATTTTTCTTTTTGCTTAAGACTTCCAAGGCTTCTTTGCTATAAGAGGGTGCGATAATAATTTCAAGGAAAATCTTACTCATTTTTTGCGCAGTTGCCAAAGTTACTTCTCGATTTAAAACGATAATTCCACCGAAAATTGAAACTGGGTCTGCTTCATAGGCATAATCCCAAGCTTTTTCGATATCCGTTGCTGTTCCAATCCCACATGGATTCATATGTTTGAGGGCTACAACTGTTGGTTCTTCAAAATCTCTTGCAATTTGTAAAGCAGCATCTGCATCACGAACATTGTTATAGCTTAGTTCTTTACCATGAATTTGCTTACTTTGGGCAATTGAATAAGTCGTAGGTATTCCTGACTCATAAAAATCTGCATTTTGTTGCGGATTTTCACCATAACGCATTCCCTGTTTAAGGTCGTAAGTCAAGGTTAATTTTTCTGGTTTTACATTTTCTACTGGAAATTCTTCTGTCAAATATTGTGCAATTAAAGCATCATAACTTGCAGTGTGGCGAAATACTTTTGCTGCAAGTTGCTGACGAAAACTTAAACTTGTTTCACCTTTTACTGACAGCTCTGTCAGTACTTTTTCATAATCATTTGGGTCACAAACGACTGTGACTGACGCATGGTTTTTAGCTGCTGAACGCAACATTGAAGGACCACCAATATCAATCTTCTCAATCATTTCTGCTTGACTGCCCCCAGCAAGCAAAGTTTCTTTGAAAGGATATAAGTTTACAACAACCAAATCAATTGGAGAAATATGATGTTCTGTCATTGATTTCATGTGACTTTCCAAGTCTCTACGTCCAAGAAGGGCTCCATGAATTAGTGGATGCAATGTTTTAAGGCGCCCATCCATCATTTCTGGAAATCCTGTTACTTCATCAATTGCAATATTCGGAATTTCTTCTTGGTCCAGAACGGCTTTCGTTCCACCCGTTGAGATAATTTCCCAACCTAATTCTCGAATTTCCTTAGCAAATTCTACAATACCTTCTTTGTCTGAAACACTGATAAGTGCACGTTTTGACATGATTTCCTCCAAGTTTTCTGCTGACAATTCTGCAAGTCAAGATTTTTTCTTATAAAAGAACTGACAGAACTGTCAGTAAATATTTATCATGTCTTTATTTTACATTTATCGTTTGGAAATAAAAAGCACCAGTTTTAAAACTGGGCTTTTTTTATTATAATTGTTCGGAAATTACTTTTAGTCTTTAATTAAAAACTCTTCATTGAAAATTCCAATATATGGCAACTGGCGGTAACGTTCGGCATAATCAATTCCATAGCCCACAATAAAGGCATCCGGTACTTCAAAGCCAACATAATCAGCGTCAATATCAACTTTACGACCACTTGGTTTATCTAATAAAGAGATAATTTTTACTGAATGTGCTTGACGCCCTGTCAGCAATTTTTTAAGATAGAGCAAAGTATTTCCAGTGTCAATGATATCTTCAACAATCAAAATATCACGTCCATGAGCCACGGTTGATAAATCTTTCAAAATTCTAACTTCTCCAGAAGATGAAATCCCATAACCATAACTGGTAACATCCATAAAATCAACTTCAGCATCAATTGATAATTCTTTAAGCAAATCAACCGTAAACATGATTGACCCTTTTAATATTCCCACAACAAGTGGATTTTTTCCCTCATAATCGCGTGAAACAACTTCCGCAAGCTCTTTGACACGTTCGGCAATTTGTTCTCTGGTAAATAAAACTTCTTTTAAATGTGGATGCATTTTTCTCTCCAATTTTTTTCACAATATGTTTCTATTTTAGACTTTTTTAGAGAGAAGAAAAAGACCAGAAGTCTGACTTTGGTCTTTTTTAGCTTACAACGTTCGGAAATAGAAAATTTTCAAAACTATAATTTTCTTAATCAACTTTAATAACTCCCAAATCCAACATCGTTTGTGCCGTTTGAATAATCGCTGCTTCACCTGAACGTGGTTTCCAGCCTAAAAGTTTAACTGATTTTTCATTTGAACAAGCTGTGTTTTGCCCCAAAAATGTAGCTGGCATCGCCAAACTTTTATCAAATCGAGCTAAAATTTTGACTAAAAAATCGGGAATTACCTGAGTAGATACTTTTTTAGCTTTTGTACCAAATTCCTTTTTCAAAAACTCAGCTTGCTTTTTGTAAGTAATATTTTGGCCTGAAGTTGCAATGAAACGCTGACCAATCGCTTCATTTTTTTCAAGAGCTAGCAAATGTAAATCAGCAACATCACGAACGTCAACATAATCAAATGCTAAATTTAAAAGTCTGGGCATTTTACCTTCAAACATATTTTTTATAGCCGCACTAGAATGTGAAAAATCATTTCCAAGAATTGGACCCATAACAGCTGTAGGTAAAACCGATGCTCCTTCAATACCATAAGCTTCTGCAAGTTTCCAAAACTCCATTTCCGCCATCGTTTTAGAACGTTGGTAGGCATTAATTGGAGCATCAAGATTTGTCCAATCTTTCTCTGTGAAGATTTCTGGATGATCCTTATGCCCCGCTAAAACTGCTCCCGATGCTGAGGTCAAAACCACTCGTTTAACTCCTGCTTTCTTGGCTGCTTTCATCACAAACTTCACTCCATCTACAGCCATTTTCACCATTAAATCATCAGCGTCAGGACGTTGCAAAGGTGTTGGTGAAGCCACATGAATCACAGAATCAACACCAGTCATGGCTTGACTCCATCCTTCTTCTTTTGTCAAATCAGTTTGGACAAAATCTAAATCTGTAAAATCTGAAATTCCGCCTTGTGCCATCATTTTTTTCACTTCTTCTTGTCGAGACATCGTCCGCAATGTCGCCCGTACTCGATAGCCTTTTTTCAATAAAGCAATCATGATAAACATAGCAATATATCCAGAACCACCTGTTACAAGAATTGTTTTTTTATTTGTATTTGTCATTTAATTTTTTCCTCTGTTTTTCTTAATTCACATCTGTTACACTTGAAACTTATGTAAAATTATTGTACGATAGAAGTGTAAAAAATACAAGCCTTTGAAAAGCTTGTGTGACACAATCAGGAGAAGTGTAATGGCAGCGACAAACTATTCCCAAACTATCAAAAACGATACAAAAGATTTTATTACTACAGCAATTTTGCAACTATTAGGAATTCAAAAAACATTTGAAAAACCGAAAAATCTTGCTCAACTCACCGTTTCAAACGTTTGTAAGAGAGCCGGAGTTAGCAGAATGGCTTTTTATCGTAACTTTGAGTCCATTGACCAGGTCATTTATCAATACTATCAGCCTCAAATTTCTCAAAGTTTTGAAATCATTCGTCAGAATGTTTCTGCCAGTTCAAAAATTGAAAACCAATTAAAATTCTTTGAAGAATTTAAAGATGACCTCTTCCTTTCTGAAAGTCAAGGTTACGAACCAATTATTCGTCAGATTTATATTGAAGAAATTGAGAAATTTTATGAAAAGACAAATGACGAATATTTCATTACTTTTGTCGCAAATGGAGTTTATGCTCTTTGGCGTAAATGGTTAATGAACGGTCAAGATAAGTCAATTGAAGAAATACATGAACTCATTAGAAAAATTGTTACAATTTAAGTAAAAATAAAAAGACACTTGCACGTGTCTTTTTAATATAAATTTATTTTTTAAGCAATTTCCTGTCCTAAATGAATCACCTCATCCAAATAACTTTGAGTTTCATCATATAGATGGTGTGTAATCATAATCACCGTCAAATCAGGATTTTCTAAAATATTTTTTTCTACAGCTAGAGCTGTTTTTTTGTCAACACTCGCCGTACTTTCATCCATCACTAAAATTGGCTTACTGCCCATTAACTCTCTAGCAACAGATACTCTTTCTTGCTGACCTCCTGATAAATTTTTATCATAAACCGTATCAAGTTTATTAAATACAAAGTCATCAGCACAAGCAATTCTAATCGACTTATCAAAGATATCTGGCGAAATTTTGCGCCCTAAAGTCAAATTTTCTTCTACTGTTTCCTTAAAAAGATAGGGAAATTGCATAATCACACTCATCACACGAGGCAAAGATTTTCGATTAATTCCTTTGTAATCTTTTCCGTCTAATAAAATTTCTCCTTCATAGTCTTGCTTATTCCCAACCAACAAATTAATCAAGGTTGATTTTCCACTTCCACTATCTCCAATAATCGCGTATTTTTTTCCTTTTTCAATGACAATTTCTGGATACTCAATTTTTTGCCCATCAGGAAATGCAACAGCCAGATTTTTTAATTCTAATTTACTTTCAAAAGCTGTCACTTCTTCTCCGTCAGTAACTTTTGATTCGTCAGTAATTTTTCCATATTTCTCTAGCAGCTTTCCAGTTGCATTGAGCAATATTAAACTATTTGCTACACTTTTTGAGTAATTAGTTACTGTCCCTGACAAATTTCCGACACTCATGACAACACCAATGCCAATTTGCCCATTCATGATAAGAAAACCAGCAACAGCTAAAATCAAAAACTGCCCTAACATACTTGTCCCTAATAAAGAATACTGCATCCAAGCACGAGTAAAAATTAATTTCACATTCGCCGTAGCTAATTGATTAAATTTCCCCATGGTTCGCTCTTGCATAAGACCCAATTGTTTATTATGATAAAGCACTTCATAACCACGCAAGTAATCCGTAGATGTCGCTAAGGCATCATTTGCAAGCTCCGACACTTGTTCCGTATCTCGTTCCACTGATTGTTTAAACATTTTTGGAAAATAGAACAAAAGTGCTCCAACCAAAAGGGTTGTCAAAAGCAATACCCAGTGGAAAAAGATAATAGCAATTCCTGAGAATAGCATCGCAACAATTCCCGTATAAACAAAATAAATCTGGTGGAAACCATTATCATAAAGTAGTTTTGTATCATTATTTAACCACGAGTTATAATCTTCCTTACTATTTTTTTCAAAATCAGAATAAGAAATTTCCGTCAGAGGCTCAATGATATCCCGGCGTACAGCATTAAGCTGTTTTTGTATGGCAATTTCTTTCCAAACATCACGCGCTCCTTGAACAAAACTATCGACCATCCAAAGGATAATATCAATAGCTAACCATAAGAAAAATTGATTCATCTCTTTTGCAATCAAAGAATTGAGCACATTTGCTAAAAAGACCGAACTCAAAACCGCAAGAGCAATATCAATCGTGATAAGTAAGAAAACCATAAAATTTTCAAATTTGAATTCTTTAAGATACTTTACCATTTTTCCTTCTCTTATTTTACTTAAGATTATGTTACCACTACATTTTAGCATTTAAATTTCAAAAGTAAATAGCGCTTACAAAAGTATTTTAGATGTTTTATTTTCTTAAAAGAACTGAAAATTTTCTCTTATTTTTATTAAGCTAAAACGTAAGAAAAAAACTTCATCATTGCTGATGAAGTATAATTTGGCGAACGACTTCTGGATAGAGCTTGTGCTCTGCTTCATGAACAGAACGCTCATAGACTTCTAAATCTTCGTGATAAGCGAGCGAGATTTGAGCAATCAATTCCCCAGTATCAACACCCTCATCAACATAATGAATACTGATTCCCAACCCCTTTTTTGCCTCATGTGATTCTTCAATCGCATGAGGTGAACCAGCAAAATCCGGAAGATAAGAAGGGTGAACATTGATTATCTTTCCTTTATATTTTGATAACACCGTCGCACCAATAATTTTCATGTAGCCCGCCAAGAGAATTAAATCAATTTCTTGATCTTTTAAAATTTCCACCAAGGCCTTTTCATAATCCACTTTTGAAGAAAATTCTTTTAACTCAAAACTTGCCTTTGCCACCCCTAATCGCTCAGCACGTTCAAGTACATAAGCATCATGATGGTCTGAAAAAACAAATTTCACTTGGTCTGGAAATTGTTCAGCTAGTGTTTGAAAGTTTGAGCCATTTCCTGATGCAAATACTGCAATTTTCATGCTATCCCCTATTCTCAATGAAAAAAATTTATTTTTTAATCACTACTGCTGAATCTTGTCTTTTGACCATTTTACCAATTTCAAATACATTCAACTCTTTTTTGAGAGTTTCGGCATTTTCAGGAGCAACAGCGATTACCATTCCAATTCCCATATTGAAAATTTCATACATTTCTTCATGTTTGATATCCCCATATTTTTCAAGAGCTTTGAAAATTGGTAAAATATCCCAAGAACCTTCAACAATTTCAGCCGACAAGCTATTTCCGAACATTCTTGGTAAATTCTCATGGAATCCTCCGCCTGTAATATGAGCAATCCCTTTTATTTTATTTTGTTTAATCAAGGGTAAAAGCTCTTTGACATAGATTTTTGTCGGAGTTAAAAGAGTATCAATCAAAGATTGGTCAAGTTCAGGCAACGATTCATTCAAATCAAAGTCAGCAAAAACTTTCCGAACCAAAGAGTATCCGTTAGAATGAATCCCAGATGAGGCAAGACCAAGCAAAACATCGCCCGCTTCCACATCTTTTTCGCCATCAATTAATTGTGATTTTTCAGCCACACCCACAGCAAAACCAGCTAAATCGTAATCATCTTCATCATACATTCCGGGCATTTCAGCTGTTTCTCCACCAATCAGCGCTGCTCCTGCTTGCAAGCAACCTTCGGCCACTCCAGCCACAACTTGCTCCAATTTTTCAGGAATATTTTTCCCTGTGGCAATATAATCCAAAAAATACAGTGGTTCAGCCCCAGCAGCAATAATATCATTGACGCACATGGCTACGCAATCAATCCCAATCGTGTCATGTTTGTCTGCTTGAATGGCTAACATCAATTTAGTTCCCACACCATCTGTCCCTGAAATCAATACAGGCTCTTTGACATCAAGCACGGATAAATCAAAACTTCCACCAAAACCACCCAGTGCCCCAAGCACACCCAAACGTTCGGTTTTAGCCACATGCTTCTTAATACGAGAAACCACCTCATATCCTGCTTCTACATCTACCCCAGATTTTGCATACGCATTCTCAGACACTGTCATTCTCCATTTTCTGATTTATTTTATTCTACTTCCATGTTAAATGATTTTCAAACATAAAAAAAGTTCCAGCGGGTAGTACTGAAACTTTTCGATTGAATCGTTCGGAAATAACAAATTATTTCAACTGTAACTGTCTATCAAATATAAAAAACCGCCAGCATCAGCTAACGGTTTTTTTCTATTTATTCAGCAATCGTTTGAATATCAAAGTCAATCTTGTTATCTATAAGTGTTACAATAACTTTTGATTTTGGTGGAATTTTTCCTCCGATAATCAGCTTAGCTAATGGATTTTCGATGACTTTTGTCAAATAACGTTTGAGTGGACGTGCACCATAAGCTGGTTCATAAGCATTTTCGGCAATCCAAACTTTTACTTCTTCACTCAACTCAAGTTGAACATCCATTTCTTCAAGACGATGTGAAAGTTGGCTAGTCATTTTAACGATAATATTCTTAATATCCTCAAGTGCCAATGGTTTGAAAAGAATGGTATCATCAATTCGATTTAGAAATTCTGGTTTGAAATGTGCCCGAAGTTGAGCCATCACGTTTTCAGTTGTTTCTTCAGAAATTTCACCATTTTCTCCAACATTATCAAGCAAATATTGAGAACCGACATTTGAAGTCATAATCAACACTGTGTTCTTAAAGTCAACGAGAACACCTTTAGAGTCAGTCAAACGGCCGTCATCCAAAACTTGCAACAAGATATTGAAGACATCTGGATGTGCTTTTTCGATTTCATCAAGCAAGATGATTGTATAAGGATTACGACGAACGGCTTCAGTCAATTGGCCTCCTTCATCGTAACCGACATATCCCGGAGGTGCTCCGACTAACCGAGAAACTGAGTGTTTTTCCATATATTCACTCATGTCAATCCGAACCATATGTTCTTCTGAATCAAAGAGATTTTCAGCCAAAGCTTTCGCGAGTTCGGTCTTACCTACCCCAGTTGGACCGAGGAAGAGGAATGAGCCAAGTGGACGATTAGGGTCTTGAATTCCTGCACGCGCACGAATAATGGCATCAGATACGGCTTCAACAGCTTCATCTTGTCCAACGACCCTTTGATGCAGTGTTTCTGGCAAGTGAAGTAATTTTTCACGTTCACCTTCAACCAATTTGGTAATTGGAATACCTGTCATGCGTCCAACCACTTCGGCGATTTGTTCTTCAGTGACTGATTCTTGAACTAAGGATAAATCATCTGATTTTGCTTTTTCTTCAATAGCTTTGAGTTCTTTTTCAATTTCAGGAATTTTACCATAACGAAGGGCTGCTGCTTTTTCTAAGTTTCCTTCATTTTGAGCTTCTTCCAATTCGTGGCGAGCATGTTCTAATTCATTTCGTTTTTCAGAAATATTGCCCACTTCTTTTTTCTCAGCTTCCCATTGAGCTTTGAGTTGATTATTTTCTTCTCGAAGTTCAGCAATTTCACCACGTATAATTTCAAGACGTTTCTTAGAAGCATCATCTCGTTCTTTTTTGAGGGCCGCTTCTTCAATTTCTAATTGCATCAAGCGACGATTAGCTTGGTCAAGTTCAGTTGGGAGTGAATTCATTTCTACACGAATTGTTGCACTGGCTTCATCAACCAAGTCAATGGCTTTATCTGGTAAAAATCGGTCAGTAATATAACGATTTGAAAGGGTTGCTGCTGCGACTAAAGCATTATCATGAATGGTCACTCCATGGTGAATTTCAAAACGTTCTTTTAGACCACGCAAGATTGAAATTGTATCTTCAACAGTAGGTTCAGTAACCAATACCTTTTGGAAACGACGTTCAAGTGCTTTATCTGTTTCCATGTATTTACGATATTCATCCAAGGTAGTTGCCCCAATCAAATGGAGTTCACCACGTGCAAGCATTGGTTTTAAAAGGTTCCCAGCGTCCATTGAACCTTCTGTTTTACCTGCACCAACAATCGTATGAAGTTCATCAATAAAGAGGATAATTTGTCCATCTGATTTTTTCACTTCATTAAGGACTGCTTTCAAACGTTCTTCAAATTCACCACGATATTTCGCTCCTGCAATCAGGGCACCCATATCAAGTGAAAAGATTGTTTTATCTTTCAGATTTTCAGGAACGTCTTTTCTGACAATCCTTTGTGCCAATCCTTCAACAATGGCTGTTTTACCAACCCCAGGTTCACCAATAAGAACGGGGTTATTTTTTGTTTTACGAGAAAGCACTCGAATGACATCACGAATTTCTTCATCACGTCCAATGACAGGATCTTGTTTACCTGATTTAACTTGAGCAACGAGATCTACCCCATATTTTTCAAGTGCTTTGTATGTTTCTTCTGCATTTTGACTGGTCACTTTATCACCTCCGCGTAATTTTTCAATTGCAGCTTGCGCTTTTGCTTTTGTTAGTCCATGGCTAACCAAATAACTGGTCAATGGATTTTGTTTTAATTCAAAGAGGGCAAGGAGAATAATCTCGGTTGATAAGTATTCATCGCCCATTTTTTGCGCAATTTTGTCTGCTTCAGTAAATATTTGGAACAAATCTGGACTTAGGTTTTGACCATAAGTAATATTTGAACCTTCTACTGAATTAATTTTGTCAATTTCTTTTTCAATTAAATTTGTAAAGTCATCTAGGTCAATCCCTAAATCTTTATAAAAGTTCGCCCCAAAACTATTAGGTTGAACAAAAATTCGCCATAAATGTGGAACTTCAATCACTTGGTGATGACGAACTTGCGCAATTTGTTGCGCTGAACCAAGTGCTTCTTGCATCGTTGTTGTCATTTTTTCGATGTCCATAAAAACACCTCATTTCGATTTCATAGTTAGTAGTGATTATTATCTTTTTCTCACTACATTCTAATTATAATACTTTGGTCAGTAATGGTCAAACTTTTTGATTCGTTATTTATAAAAAATTATTTACACTTTTTAAATGAATTATTTGTGTACTAATCATAGTGAAGCTGTCTTTTTAATACACTTTGCCTTATAATGGATTTAGATGTCAAAATAGAAAAGATAGGAGAAAAATGACTCAACAACTAAATTCTTTGGGAAAGTCTGCCCTCTTAATATTAAGTAATACAATTATTGTCCTTCCATTCATGATTTTTATTCAAATTGCAAAAGGAACCTCGCTTCTTGCCCTCCTTCCTTTTTTGCTCTTTTATACTTTCAGAATGACTGGCGTATTCTTTATAAGGGGAATAAAAACAAGAATCAACAGCTATAGTCTTTTAAAAATTTCATTGTATGCCGGTTTACTTGGTTGCTTGTTAGGATTTATGGGTTCTTTCTACTTTCCTTTCTATACTTTATCCGGAATTCTTTTAGGAGTGAGTGCAGCTTGGTTGCCGATGTCAAACACTTCGGTAAATTATTATCTAAAAAATACTAACCAGCTTATCAAAGGAAAAACCTTAGTTAGCTTACTTTTGTTTTTAGCACTTGGCTTTTCTTTTGTCTTATCCCCTTCTCTAAAATATCCCCTGTTCTTTGTCTTCTATGGAATAGTTTATCTTCTCTCCTTCCAATTAGTTGGAAATTTGGACAATTACAAAGTTGATCCAAATGATTTAGAAAAAGCTTCATATAAATATCTTATTTTATTTGCTTTATTTTTTGTTTGCCTCTTTCTATTACGTTCAAGTCGATTACTTGCCAATAGTTTAGAATTTGATTATTTCATTTTCGGATTTTTCTTTTTGGTCACCCTCTACATTGTCGCTACGAATTTTTTCAAAAATAAAATTCAAAGAAATATCCCTCGTAAATTATCATATTTGACAGCTATTAATGGGGCAGTGGGAAATTATTTATTTCTTTTTTGTTCTTTGTATGTCGCTGGTTTTTATGGTCATCAGCATTTATTTTTACAGTTTTATCTTCCTTATGTTTTAGGAATTGTCTTTGCCTCTAAGGTCAAAAATTTACTTGGAAATAATGTCAAAACCTACTCTTTAATCGGCATTTTTCTAGGTTTACTTTTGATTGTTTTTAGTCCTCTATTTGCTCTAGGTTTATTCCTTACTAGCTTATTCAAAGGAAGTTTAAATTCAAGCTTAACTCAAGACTATGAAAGTACTGTTAATATCGTTGAAGATAAACGGATCTGGGTAAAATATACCATTCAAAATATCGGAAGTATTCTTCACCAATTTTTGTTAATGCTTTTAGGTTCACTCATCATCATGAAAAATGGCTTATCTATCAAGACCTTGTTCGTCATTACTTCAACTCCTATTCCTACAGCTCGAAGTATTGAACTAATGAAATCATGGAATCTTATTGCTACGTCATTGATTATCTTAATTATCATCGCCTATCTTATTTATCCAAAAATAGTTCCACTTCTTAAAAAATCAAAGTAAATTAGAAAAACTCATGTCTAAACATGAGTTTTTTATTTAATACGAGAGGTCAGTGAACTTTCTTTTCCTTCGATAATTTTATGAATCTCTTTAGCAAATTGACTTCGTTTAATTGGACGATAACTTTTTAAGAAAGAAAAAATTGGAATTTTTATGAGTGGCTCCAATAGGCGTGCTGGAAAATAACTGCTTTTTCGTGAAGCATCATAGACAATTCCTGGAAAAACAGAAACAAATCTTGATTTCAAACGTTTTTGACCATAAGCCTCCACTTCTTTTTTAGCTTTCATATAGTCATTCATAAAAAAAGGACCATCATTTGCCGAAATAAAAAGACATTGATTTTCTGAGTTAACTATTGTATCAATAATTATTTTTGCTGGTTGAATACTATTTTTTTCATAAGTTGTTCCCTTTGATTTACTTGGAAATAGAATTCCTACCGCATCAATCACCCAATCTGATTTTTGTAAAAGTTCTTGCCAATCACCGGTTTCATTTAGATTAGCGGAATGATAGATGACTGGCTCAACTAGATTATCTTTAGATTTACCATTTCTTGATAAACTGTGTAATTCATAATCCACAGCTTGAGCAAGCTCTTTGAAAATACCTTGGCCAACTAGTCCTGTTCCTCCAACTATTGTAATAATCATTTGCTCACCTCACTTGCTTTTATTTCTTATCCTAACATATTAAAAGGAGTAATTTAAAATAATCGCTTTAGAATTTAGCTAAAAAAACTAGAGTGAGTCCTCTAGTTTTTCATTTCACGCTATTTTTCGCTAACGATTCCAAATAGTCAGCTTCATAATCATAAAGCGGCGTTGGATATTCGCCATCAAAATATGACAAGCAAAGTTTATCATGACCAATCGCCTCGACAAGTCCTGTCTGGCTGAGATAGGTCAGACTATCTGCTCCGATAGCTTCTCTGATTTCATCAGTCGTGTGTGTAGCTGCGATGAGTTCGTCACGATCTTGAATATCAATGCCATAAAAACATGGATATTTGAGAGCGGGACTGGCGATTGCCACATGAACTTCAGCGGCGCCTGCGTCTTTGAGGAGTTTGACAATGCGACGGCTGGTTGTCCCACGCACAATACTATCATCAACCATAATGACGCGTTTTCCTTCTACAACACCTCGAACAGCACTCAATTTCATGCGAACGCCTTGTTCACGAAGTTCTTGAGTCGGTTGAATGAAAGTTCTTGCCACATACTGATTTTTAATCAGGCCCATTTCGTAAGGCAAGCCAGATTCTTCAGCGTAGCCTGAAGCAGCACTGAGTGATGAATTAGGAACACCGATGACAATATCAGCATCAATTTGGGCTTCCTGGGCTAAAATTTTTCCTGAACGTTTTCTGGCAGTATGAACATTAACTCCAGCGATATTACTGTCAGGACGGGCAAAATAGATGTATTCCATTGAACAAATGGTCATGTTGGTGCTGTCAGTAAATTGGTCCACATGAATGCCGTCATCATTAATTTCAATAATTTCACCGGGTTGAACATCTTGAATCCAAGTGGCGCCAACGACATCAAAAGCACAAGTTTCTGAGGCTACAACAAGTGCACCGTTGCTCATTTTACCGATTGAGAGTGGTCGAAATCCATTAGGGTCAAGGGCTGCGACAATTGAATTTTCAGTCATAATGAGATAGGCAAAGCCACCTTTGACCGTATTGAGCGCTTCTTTGACTCTGCCCATAAATTCTGGATGATGACTACGACGAATCAAGTGCATGAGGATTTCTGTGTCTGAATTACTGGAGAAGATTGCCCCAGATTTTTCAAGTTCACAGCGCAATGATTGGGCGTTGGTTAAATTTCCATTGTGGGCAAGCCCAAGTGCTCCATCATGAAATTCAAACTGGAAAGGCTGAATATTATTGATATTTGCTGAACCAGCCGTGGCATAACGGACGTGACCGATGGTTACTGAGCCTGTCAGCTCTTCCAAATCTTTTTCATCACGGAAAACTTCTGTGACCAGACCCAGACCACGATGACGATTGAGTTTGCCATTATTATTGACCAAAATCCCTGCCCCTTCTTGCCCACGATGTTGGAGAGCATGAAGTCCAAAATAGGTCAGGCGAGCGGCATCAGGATGTCCCCAAACACCGAAAAGTCCACATTCTTCATTTAAATGAGATCGTTCGTCATCTGGATGTTGTTGCCACCAACTATTTTCATTGGACGAATTCTTCCCCAGCACTCTTAAATCAAGCGTCTGTTCTTTGCCAAACATAATTTTTTCCCTCTATCGATTCTTTTATTATATTTTAATTCTATCTATATTGTTTGGAAATAAAAAGTCCTAATAGGACTTTTTTAATTTTTTCAAGTTAATTGTTCGGAAAAATCATTTCCAATAATCTTCTTCTCCAAAATCAAGATGCTTGGCATCTTCTTTATATTTTTCAAATTCGGCAAGAGCTTCTTCAAAAACTTGTTTAGAAAGTTGGTAAGCATCTTTGCCCATAAGATAGTGCATTGGTGGATTTTCAAGTTTGGAAACTTTGATAAATGCTTTGGCTGCCGATGCTGGATTCCCTACCTGAGTGCCAGAATATGAATTTAGATGTTCAAGCAGTTTATGCGCCTTTTCATAATCTGAAAACTTATCTGGAGCACTCTCTTTGGAACGCCCTGCCCAATCTGTCCGAAAAGAACCAGGTTCAATATTTGTCACAAAAATCCCTAAAGGTTCAACTTCTTTTCGGAGCGTTTGAAAAAGTCCCTCCATAGCAAATTTTGTAGCATGATAATAAGAAAGGTTTTCAGTTGTTGTCAGTCCACCACGGGATACCGTATTTAGAATACGCCCCGATTTTTGTTTACGCATATAGGGTAGAACCGCTAAGGTCATATCATTCGCTCCCCAGAAGTTTGTGTCCATCATCTTACGCACTGCTGATTGATCAGATTCTTCCATGACACCAAAATAGCCAAATCCTGCATTGTTAACCAGAACATCAATTCGTCCAAACTTAGCGATTGTTTCAGCAACAGCTTTTTGAATAGAATCTCCTTTCGTCACATCAAGACTTATTTTTAAAATATTTTCTTTGTCAGGAAGCTCTGACAAAGTTGATAATTGCCGAGCAGTAGCAACTACTTTATAGTCTTGAGCAATTAATTCTTCAACCAAAGCTCTACCAAAACCCGTTGAACTTCCAGTAACAAGCCATACTTCATCTTTTTGCATTTTGAAACCCTCTTTCGATTAAATATAACAAAATTATACTTCTTTGTTTCTTTAGTGTAAAGTAAATGATTTTTATTAATTTTAAGTAAAAAAAGACATCTATATCAACTTTTATTTCATCAGAGCTGGCAACGCACCTTCATAAATGCTGACAGCTTCGTCAGTAGAAATAGAAAGTTCATTCATTTCCAAAATTCCGCTGTCAGTAACTTTTCCGATTACTTCGCCACTGACCGAACTTTCTGTCAGTAATTTTTCAAAAGCAGCTTGATTTTCTGGTGAAATTGAGAGTACAAAGCGACCTTGCGTTTCTGAGAATAATTGGGCATTGGTTAAATCAACTTTCACATCAACGCCTAAGCCATTTGCAAAAGCAGATTCAGCCAAGGCAACCGCTAACCCTCCTTCTGCCAAATCATGTGCTGAGCTGACCAATCCGTCAGTAATTGCTTTTAAAACAAAATCTTGATTGATTTTTTCAGTTTCTAAATCAAAATCAATTCTGCCAGAAATTTCTCCTGTCAGCATTTTTTGAAGTTCAGAACCTGAAAAATCATCAAAGGTTTGACCAACCAAAACAATCAAATCACCCGCTTTTTTAAATTCTTGAGTCGTAATATTTTTTACATTCTCAATCAAACCAACCATTCCAATCATCGGCGTAGGTAAAATAGCTGAACCGTTTGTTTCATTGTAAAGACTAACATTTCCTGAAATAACCGGTGTATCAAGAGCCAAACAAGAACGTGAAATTCCGTCAGCCGCCGTTGTTAATTCCCAAAATTGTTCTGGTTTTTCCGGATTTCCAAAGTTCAAACAGTCAGTAATCGCAAGCGGTTTTCCACCAGAGGCCACGATATTACGAGCCGCTTCAGCAACTGCGATTGCTCCTCCTTTTTCTGGATCAAGATAGAGGTAGCGAGCGTTACAGTCTGTTGTCATCGCAAGTGCTTTGTTAGTTCCACGCACTCGTAAAACTGCGCTATCTGAGCCTGGTGCAACAACAGTGTTGGTCATCACGCGCGAATCATAAGTTTCATAAATTGATTTCTTGCTAGCAATTGTCGGTTGAGCCAAAAGTTTTTTGAAAATTTCACTGACCGCGCTGTCTGTAATTTCTGGAAGATATTTTTCGCTGTCAGTAAATTTTTGAATTCGCTCAGGAACTTTTGCCTCACGATAATAAGTCGGGGCATCTTCCGCCAATGAATCAACTGGAACATGAGCAACCATTTGCCCTTTATGATAAAGCGTATAAAAACCATCATCAGTCACTTGCCCAATATTCACAGCATCAAGGTCGTATTTTTTAAATAAATCAATAATTTCTTGTTCATGTCCTTTTTTGACACAAAGCACCATACGCTCTTGTGACTCAGACAACATCATCTCATAAGGAATCATTTCTGTTTCACGCTGAGGCACATTATCCAAGTTAAGACGCAGGCCTGACCCAGCTTTTGAAGCCATTTCTGATGTAGATGAAACCAATCCAGCTGCTCCCATATCTTGAATTCCAACTAAAATATCGCCATGATTTTGAATGACTTCAATACAAGCTTCAAGCAATAATTTTTCCATAAATGGATCACCGACTTGAACCGCTGAACGTTGTGTTTCTGAACCAGAACCAAATTCTTTAGAAGCAAAAGACGCCCCATGAATGCCGTCACGTCCTGTTTTCGCTCCGACATAAAAAATAGAATTCCCTACACCTTTAGCTTGTCCTTTTTGTATGTGTTTATGTTCAATCAAACCCACACACATGACATTCACCAAAGGGTTTCCAGCGTAAGATTCATCAAAGGCTACTTCGCCACCAACCGTCGGAATTCCAATACAGTTTCCATATCCCGCAATCCCGGCTGTCACTTGGTCCACAATATGACGTGTTTTACCATTGTCAATTGGCCCAAAACGTAAACTATCCAAAATTGCAATTGGACGAGCTCCCATTGAAAAAATATCACGAATAATACCACCAGAACCAGTTGCTGCACCTTCATAAGGTTCAACGTAAGATGGATGATTATGAGATTCAGCTTTGAAAACAACCGCCAAATTATCACCAATATCCACAACCCCAGCCCCTTCACCAGGCCCCATCAAGACTTGTGGCCCAGTCGTCGGAAATTTTTTTAAGACAGGTTTTGAATTTTTGTAGCAGCAATGTTCTGACCACATCACGGCATACATCCCAGTTTCCGTAAAGTTTGGCAAACGGCCATCAAGAATCTCATCCTTGATTTTCAAATATTCTTCATCCGTCAGTCCCCACTCACGGTAAATTTTGCTTTCTTGAATCTGTTCTGGTGACATCTCCAAAGTCATGTTATTCTCCTATAAGATATGAGAAACGCTTGCTTAAAAACGTAGAAAACTACAGCCCAATTTACTGCATTAGTAGTCTAAAGAATATACGTTCCAACAGAAATGCAACTTGTATATTCTCTACTTTAAAAGCTTTCAGCGCTCTGAATTCAATTATTTCAAATTACAAATTTACTGACAGATTCGTTTTTTAAAATCTAAATTCTGTCAGTAATTTTTTTATTTTCCAACAAAGTTTTTCAAGACAGAAGCAAACAAATCTACTCCATCAGCGCCACCAAGCAGTTCTTCCATGGCCCGCTCAGGGTGAGGCATCATCCCAAGCACATTTCCTTCTTTATTGACAATTCCAGCAATATTTTCAACTGACCCATTAGGATTTTCGTCAGCATAAGTGAAAATAATTTGCCCATTTGCTTTAAGTTCAGCAAGCTGAGCTTCGTCAACAACATATTGACCCTCACCGTGAGCAATTGGTAAATTAATCAAAGCGTCCTTGGCATATTCAGTCGTAAAATTACTTTGATTATTTTCAACTTTAAGAGCTTGCCATTTGGAAACAAATTTCAAACCCTCATTGCGAATCAATACACCCGGTAAAAGCCCAGATTCAACCAAAATTTGAAATCCATTGCAAGTGCCAAAAACCGGTTTTCCTTCTTTAGCCAAACGTTTGATTTCCGGCATAATATTGGCAAATGACGCAATCGCACCACAGCGTAAATAATCACCATAAGAAAAGCCCCCTGGAATCAACACTCCGTCAAAACCTGCAAGCGACTTCTCATCATGCCAGACAAATTCTGCCTCAGCTCCCATAACATCACGAATTGCCCAAAGTAAATCAAAATCACAATTTGACCCTGGAAATTGAATGACTGCAAATTTCATTAATTAGCTCCTTCGCTTTGTTCATTCAAAATTTCAACTTTATAAGTTTCCATATTTGGATTTGCCAACAATTCATTGGCAATTTCAATTGCTTTTGCGCGAGCAATCTCAGCTTCTGCATCAAATTCAAAATCGAAAAATTTTCCAACATTTAATTCTGTAACTTCTTGATAACCCATTTTATGAGTTGCCGCTTTAATCGCTTGGGCTTGAGGGTCAAGAATTGAGGCTTTGTAAGCCACGTAAACACGTACTTTAGTCATTTTAAAATTCTTTCTATATAAGATGTGAGGGACGCTCGTTCAAAAGTGACGAAAATTAGGAAAATGTGGTTCTGCATCATTCGCCTTGCGACTTTAGTCGCGTAGCAATAACGGATAGCGTAGCTATCTATTTTCAGAACTTTTAGCGGCCCGAACTCAGTTAATATAAGATGTGAGGAACTGTCCTAAAAACTAGAACTCATTTATTTCGCATTTTCTAACAAATTCAAAACTTCAGTATAAGTTTCAACTAAATCGCCAATATTACGTCTGAAAACATCTTTATCCATATGCTGACCATTCGCATCCCAGAGACGTGAAGTATCAGGTGAAATTTCATCAGCAAGAATAATTCTTCCGTCAGCAAGACGGCCAAATTCAAGTTTGAAATCAACCAAAGTTAAGCCGATTTCAGCCCAGATTTTTTTAAGAATCTCGTTGATTTTACGCGTTTCACTCTTTAAAAATTCAATCTCTGAATAAGTTGCAATGTTCAGGAATCTAACATGTTCATCATTAATAAATGGGTCATCTAAAGCATCATCCTTATAGTAAAACTCAACAATTGGTTCTTGTAAAACAATTCCTTCTTCAAGACCAAATCGTTTGGCAAAAGAACCAGCAACAACATTTCTTAAAACAACTTCTAAAGGAATTATTGAAACTTTCCTATTCAATTGTTCGGTTTTTGATAACTTTTCTATGAAATGCGTTTCTAAACCTTCAGCATTTAATTTTTCAAAAATTAATGAAGTAATTTGATTATTTAGAGCACCTTTTCCCGTAATCTGTTCTTTACGAGCACCATTTAATGCAGTCGCTTGGTCACAATATTCCACCCAGAGCACCTCTGAATCATCAGTAAAATACAGTTTCTTAGCTTTTCCTTCATAGAGCAACTTTTCTTTTTCCACAATATCCTCCATCCATTTAAGGAATTCTTTATGCTTCTTATTCTATTCTAATGAGCCAAATAAAAAAAGCTCTAGCGGATAAAACTAGAACTTTTTCAATTTATTGTTCGGTTTTGCTGAATGTTCGGAAATACTCTTTTATTTTATAAGTTTTCATATTGTTCATCAGAAACTTCTTCTAACCAAACTGCTTCTCCTGCGGTAATGGCCACATGACTGAACCAGCTATCTTTTGTCGCTCCATGCCAATGTTTAACTCCTGCATGAGTAACAATTGTATCGCCCGCATGTAAAAGTTGGGCCTCCTTACCCTCTTCTTGATACCATCCCTCACCGGCTGTAACCAATAAAACTTGATAACCATCTTTATGAATATGCCAATGATTACGACAGCCCGGCTCAAAAGTCACATTTCCCACACCAAAGGGCAAGTCCTTATCCGCAATCATTCCTTCTAAATAAGATTGGCCAGTAAAATAAGCGCCATAAGGATTTTTTTCACCTTGAGGAAAAATAAGTGCATTCTCTAATTCTTTTTTATTCATTTCGTTCTCTCTTTTCTAATCAATCTGTTGATAACGCGTTACCTTTAGGCGCAGTTGATATTTTTCTCTCAATTCAGCAATTTTTGCCATCATCGGACTTTTATGATGAATGTCAATTGCTTCTTGGTTTTCCCATTCATCAATCAATAGAATTGCTTGTTGATTATCCAAAGGAACAAAATATTCATAACGTAAATTTCCACTTTGTTGACGTATTTTATAGACAAGACCAGAACTGACCATTTCGTCAGCAAAGAGATGGGCCTTCTCCCCCTCACCTTGGTACAAAATGTTGACCGTAATTGTCATATCTTTCCCCTCTTATTCCCAAATTTTTTTTGCAATATTAAAAGCCGACCAAGCCTTTGGCCACCCCACATAAAAACTCAGATGAGTAATTATTTCTGAAATTTCTTCCTGACTTATTCCATTTTCTTTTCCTTTTGCCATATGAAAATTTAATTGTTCAAAATTTCCACCAGCAATCAAAGCAGTAATCGTAATGACACTACGTTCATGTGCTGAAAGTTCTTTTTCACGACTCCAGACTTCTCCAAAAAGAGTATTGTCATTTAATTCAGCAAATTTTGGGGCAAATTCTCCAAGTTGTTCATGTCCTGCGGTTTGTTTTTCCATTTTAACCTCCAAATTTTTTAATTATTTTATCTTGTGCTTTTTCCAAGTTCCTTCAAAAATTTTAGGCGCATCACTGTCGGTCTAAAATTTTTCTCCCAAGCAGGATCCCAGCTATAACCTGAACGTTGTCGATAAGAATCAATAAATTTATCAATATTTTCTTTATCTGTTACAGGTTCAAATTCCACTTGATAGACTTTCCCGTCAATGTGAATTTGACCCTTACGTGAAATCATTGCCGAATTCCACCAACTTGATGCCGTTCCGCGACCTGCTGCTACCGCTAAATCATCATCAATATAAGCAAACCAAATCCAAGCAGGACGATGTTCTTGCGGGTCTGGGCTAATATAAATATCTTGTATCTTAGAAAACTTTTTGACATCAATTTTCATTATTTCTCCTTTTCTTACCAAGGTTGTGTTGTAGGTCCAACAGTAAACTCGCTGACGTTAACGTCTTCAGGTTGTTCAAGAGCAAAAGCAACAATGCGAGCAATTGCCTCTGGACTAATCCCATATTGTTCATAAAGAGCTGTCATTCCTTCTGCTGCTTCTTTGTCAGTGATTGTATTCAGTAACTCAGTATTTATAGCAGCCGGATAAATAGTAGCTGTCCGAATATGAGTTCCTTCTTGAGCAGATTCCATTCGGAGTACCTCCATTAATTCACGAACCGCCCATTTTGTTGCCCCATAAACACCACCATTGGGATATGCTTTTAGGCCAGCAACTGAACTCGTTGTGATAACATGTCCTGATTTTTGAGCTGTAAATTCAGGCAGTACAGCAGCGAGCCCATTAAGTACACCTTTTAAATTAATATCAACCATATTTTCCCATTCTTCAACATGAAGAGCTGATAAAGGGGAACTTGGCATGATTCCTGCATTCAAGAAAATAGCATCAATTTTGCCAAAATTTTCTTTCGCATATTGTACCAACTTTTTACTATCTTCTGGATTAGTTACATCTGTCACTTGATAGATTGCTTGTCCACCAGCCTTTTTAATTTTATCAGCCAGCTCCTGCAAACGATTTTCACGCCTTGCTGCTAGTACAATTTTGGCTCCTTTTTTAGCAAGTAATTCAGCAGTTGCTTGGCCAATACCGCTTGAGGCTCCTGTGATTAAGACGACATTGTTTTCAATATTGTTTGACATTTTTTCTCCATTCATTTTTAACTTCTGTTTTCATTATATTCCTTGAAGTTCACTTCAAGTCAACTCAAAAGCTTCACATTGCTTTATCTTTTCGATGATTTTATTATAAAATATTTTTTACCTGCCGTGAAATGCTTTTTATATCAATAATTATGCTTTTTAAGCATACTATATTAAATTATAAAAAAAGCTTCGTATCATTACGAAACTTTTTTAATCAGATTTATTTTATCTTCTTGTTCAAAATCAAAGTATAGAAGACAAAATTAAGCAAAGCAAGACAAAGGAAAAACATAAATACATGTTGAGTTCCTGTTGTTAAATTACTTGATTTTGTTGCAATAAGACTAGCTGTAGCCGTTCCTGCTGACGCTGCAAATTGAGAAGTTGTAGTAAACCAAGCATTACCAGAGGCAGCTTTATCATGAGGAAGTTGAGCTAAACTATTGGTCATGGTTGTTGCAAAACTTGAAGAACGACCGATTGTGAATACAACATAAAGTCCCATCACACCCAGTAAAGTCAGGTTCTTAGTAAAAATCGTTAATAAAACAAGAGCGATAAAGAATACAGTATTTCCACTATATAAAATCCCCTTGGCCCCTTTGCGGTCATAGAGCGCACCAATTGGACCTTGTGCTGCTGAACCAATTAATGAACCAGGCAATAAAGCAAAACCTGCTAATGTACTTGTAGCTCCTAACGAAACTTGTAAGAAATTAGGAATGATAAAGTTAATTCCCAAATTGACAAATTGTAAAATACAATAAACTAGGACAGACAAAGTAAAAGTTGGGCTCTTAAAAACATTGATATCAATAAAATTCAATGTACTTGTTTTTGAACGCCAAATAAAAGCAATCAACCCCAAGATAAAGACCACTAACCAGATCCATGAAAAATGAGCACTTGAAAGTGAATCTAAAGCTAAAAGAGCGCTGGTCATTGCTAATGACAAAAATATAAAAGCAATAAAATCAAATTTGCCTGGACGTTTTTTTTCACTTTTCTCAATAGCCCAAGCTCCTAAAGGAAAGAGACAGATTGGGATAATCAAAATAATTGCAAAAATCATTCGCCAACCTAAAGTCCCTGTTAAAAGTCCACCATAAGTTGGTCCAAGTGCTGGGGCAATACTCAAAATCATCCCAGCAAATCCCATCCAAAGTCCTACTCTCTCACGCGGAATTTTAGTTAAGACAAGATTAAACATCAATGGAATGGCAATACCAGTCCCGATTCCTTGAATTAAGCGTCCCGCCATTAAAATAGTAAAATTCGGAGAAATTAAACTCAGTAAATCTCCAAGGGTAAAAAAGATTAGTCCTGAAAAAAATAAAGTCCTATTTTGAAAGCGTTGACTAATATATGAACTCGTTGGCATAACAATCGCAACAACTAATAAATAAGCGGTCGTTACCCACTGAACCGTACTCAGTGGAAGTCCGAAGGTCTTTTCAAGCGTTGGAAACGTGACATTCAAACTTGTTTCTGCTAATATCCCCATAAAAGCCACAAGGGCCACGGCGACAATTGAAAAGCGCGTTTTCGCGCTAATTTTATGATTGGCTGTATTTGTTTCTAATTCTGTGTTCATTCTTTTCCTTTCTGCATGCTAAAATTATTAAGAAATTTTTCAACTGCAGCAATCTCCTCTGCTGACAAACCCGCCAAAGCTTTTTGATTATGACCTTGGATATATGTTCTAATTTCAGGTAGATATTGTTTACCTTCTTCAGTTAATTCAACTGATTTTTGACGAGCATCTGTTGGGCTCGCTTTTCTCTTAATCAACTGCCGTTTTTCCATACGTTGCAAAATTTCCGTTGTTGTAGAACGTCGGATATTAAATTCTAATTCAATCATCGTCTGACTGATTTCTTTTCCTGAGTCTTCTTCACTCTGGTTTCCAAGAAAATCTAATATTGACATTTGCTGACCCGTCAAATCAAGCTGAGCTGCAAAATTATCAAACTCTCGTGACATTTGATTGCTGGCAACTTTTAAAAGTCGTCCAATTGCTTCTTTTTTAGTTCGCATACGAATTATTATAACACAATCTTTTTTGTTCGTCAACGAACAATATTTAAATTTTTATCAATAAAAAAGTTACTGACAGTGTTCTTTCAGTAACTTTTTGGTTAATCTAAATTGCCAAATCAAATTTTAATTGAGGTTTTACCGGTTCATAGTCCACAAGCTCAAAATCTTCTGGTTTAATATCGAAAAAGTTTGTTCCGTCAGGAACATTAAGCACCAAACGGGGCTCCTTGTCAGAAGCTGTTCGCTTAACTAACTCATTTGCCTGTTCAAACTGATTATCATAAATATGCAAATTATTTACGAAATAGAAAAATTTTCCAACTTTCCAAGAAAAATGTTTTGCAATCATCATTTGTAAAGCAACATATTGCATGGCATTGATATGATGCGCAACAAGCATATCATTTGAACGTTGAATAAGAGTCGCATCCAAGTAAATCTGACCATCTTGTTCACGGCGAACATCAAACATTGTTTGGAAAGCACAAGGCAAAAGTCCTTCAGTTTCCTCAAAATCTTCATATTGCCAAAGATTAATGATATTACGGCGATTCCAAGGATTTTTTGCTAAACCATCCAATAATTTTCCAATAATATTATATTTTTTGACTGTTGCCCCATAGCGTTGTCCAATCGTACCGTCGCCAATTCCCCATTCGCCCCAGTATTTGACTCCATATTTTTCTTCAAGAATAGCAAGTTCACTTGTTTGATCTTGATAAATCCACATCAATTCTTTAATTGCCGATTTAATTGGAATTGGACGCAAAGTGGTAATTGGAAACTCACCTTTTTGCAAATCATAAGTAACGAAAGAGCCTGTTACATACTTACTATTTGCGGTTTGACCATCCTTATACTTGGGACGTGCATTTTCTGAAAAAACACCGTTATCAAGGATATTTTGGATATTTTGTTTAAAAATCTTGTCTGCGTAAGTCATGAATCTTCCTATCTTTTTATTCCTTTCATTATAACACAGTCTGCTATTTTGATTCAATAGCATTTATCAAATATTTACTTGTAAAAAATAAGATACTAATTTGTATTCTTTCTTCTATTATCAAGAATATCAGGATAGAGTTTTCGCAATTTTCTCGCTGACAATAGTGCAAAAATAGCAGCTAAAAATTGTAAGATAAGCGTCACCAATCCCAATAAGACCCCCACCGTTAACTCCAAAAGATTATGCGCCTGATTTGCAAAAATAATCAAAACAACACCAATAACACTCAAGATATTAAGACCATATACTAAAATCGAAGCAATACTTTTTATTTTTAATTTATGATTTTGGGTATGAAGCGCAATCGCATAAATTAAAATAATTAAACCAAAACCTAAAGTTAAATATTGGTCTGTAATAATTTTTGTTATTTGTAGCAAAAAAATGATGAATACAGCGATAATCCAGATTCCAAGAAAGATATTATATTTATATGCTTTTTGAATCACTTCTTTTTCTTTATTTTCGTCAATCTCTTCTTTCATTTTTCAATTTCCTGTTCTTTTTTTAATTCCATGAGAGCTAAAGTTCTAAATTTTCTTGCCCTCCTGATGTAAATCCAGTAGATATACACAAGTAAATTCACAAGAATTAAATCAGTAATATAGATTAACCAAAGTTCTATATCTCCTGAGTCGATGTAAAGACCGGCTAACGTTATCCCCACACTTCCACAAATCACAGCAAAAACTATCAGAATGATTTCCCCTGTTTTACTGTCCTGCATTTGATAAAGTTTTTCTACCTTTTTACTATCTTCTAATTTTTCAAAGTTTCTGTAATTAAAAAAGTTTTCCGAAAGATATAATAAAATTCTCGCTAGGACAAAAGATAAGAGTACACAGACAACTGTTGTCAAAATCATCCATCTTACAGGAGAAATAGTGATAGAATGCTGCTCTGCAAAATTCATCGCAGATGCTGGAAATGCTCCTGATAATACTAGAACAGGGAGCATACCCATACCCGTCATTTTTTTATTACTCTTTATAAATAGTTCTTTATTTTTATAATTATAGCCATATCGCTCATCCGAATTTCCACCAATATCAACAATAATTTTATTTCTATGTTCTTCTTTCATTTTTATTTCTCCATAGATATCAATGTCCAGAGTCAAAAGATTCCTTCTTTTTTCATCTTCCTAAGTAGTTTGTAACGCTTAGGAATTGTTATGATGAATGTTGTTGAAATTGAACTTAAAATCATCATTACGACAAGGGCAACTAAAAACATGACATTAGTATAATCAATAAAATAAATTGACATAACTACCATTACCAGAGGCGCAATCCAAGCAACTACGTAAAATATTGATGCCCTATAAATCCTATTGAACAGATAAGCATCATATGATTTATCAATCTTTTTGACAATTAGTCTACCACTAGAGATTATCCTTTTGTTTCTTTTAATTTGATAAATTGGCAGAAAAATGGAGGAAATAATGATGATAAGCCACATTAATAGTACAACTATAAATTTATTTTCAGGGTTAATCATAAGAATATTTCCTTTAAAAATTATTCCCAAAACAGTGGCTATCGTCCCAGATACACCCACCAACTGAGGAACATTAATTGTTTTTTGTTCTGAATCGGTAAATAATCGGTAGGTTTCAGTATCAATAAAATAATCAACACCCTCATTTGTCAGTAGAAATATTTTTTCTGAATTTTCCATTACCATTTTCTCCGTTTAAACCAATATCAACCATATTTTTATTTCTGTATTCCTCTTTCATTTTTTTCCATAGACATCATGTTCAGAGTTAAAAGATTCCTTCTTTCTTCATTTTTCTAAGAAGTTTGTAGCTTTGTGGAATATTCAGAGCAAAAGGAACCGCCAATGAGCTGAGCATTGTTGCGAGTATCATACAGACGAAGAACAACATATTACCATTTCCTACAAAATAGAAAGAACCCATAATCATTCCTATAGGGGCAAGAAAAGTGATCGATAATAGATAGCTCGCCTTATAACTTCTGTCCAATAGCCCCTTATCCTCTTTATTTCTCTTTTTTAAAATTAACTTTTCGCCCATATTTATCTTTTTCTTCTCTCTTATCACTAAAATTGATAATAATATGGCCGAGGGTATTGCAATTCCCCACATAATGGCGAGAATTATTAGATTGTTTCTTGGATTTTCAAAAATATTATTTCCCTTGGATACAATCCCCAAAATTGTCGCAATACTTCCAGAGAATGAAACAAGTTGTACCCCAGCGGCTGATTTGCTATTAGGCGAAGAACGGGTATATAACTGATAATTTTCTACATTGATATAGTAATTAACCATATTTTCAGTACGAAGATATATTATTTTAGTTTTTTCCATTACCATTTTCTCTTGTTTTTTTCTCCCATTTATCAACAATCCTTTCTTTTTTAATTGCCAAAATTAAATATGGAAAGAGTAAAGTGAACAGAAAAAATACAATACCATATAGAATAAACAGTCTAGGTTCTGAAGTTGTAACATATAGTCCTCCAAATATTGGAGTTAAGATTAAGAAAAACAAACAGATTAATATAACTATCCTAATATGCTTTTTCACTTCTCTAAGTATCCTCAACTTTTTTTCGGGCACCAACACAATAGCTTTGTATTTCCAAGCTTTTAATCCTCTATCCAAGTCTTTAAATCTTGGATAATCAAACATTCTCTCAACAAAATATAAAAGAGAAGTGATAAGAACTGTTAAAATAACCATTCCTAAAACTAAAGATATTTTTACCAGATAAGTTGGTGAAGAAATAATCGATTGTGCTAACACTCCAAGAACAGTTGCTAGAATCCCTGAAAATTGAGCAAAATTTTTCCTCTGATTTGAAGAAGAATTATTAATCTCAGTTTTTATATAAAAAAGCTGAAAGGTCTGTGTATCAATGTAATATCTCTTCCCAACTTCTTCATATAAAAATTGTTTATGAGAATCAAAGATAGAACTTTTCTTTTCTATATTTACCATTATCTACCTCCTTCTTTTTTTAATTTTATCGTAAATAAAATCAAAACCAACACCAAGAGCCGCACCTATTCCAATTCCAATAATTGTACCAACCCCAGGAGCAAGAGCAGTCCCAAGCATTCCTCCAATTTCTTCTGCAACATATTCACCTGCTACATCTCCCACCGCACTCAGTCCAGCATGAACAGCCGTTTTATTTAGAGCATCATTTGCATCCTCTCCCGATACAATCTGCGTCCCATAGTCCACAAAACTACTTATTTGCCAAGGAGCAAATCGTGTCACATTTTTTAGGCTTTCTCCCAAACTAGAAGACCATACACTTTCTCCAAAATTCAAAAGTGAGTTATCTTCTTTATCCGTGGAATAATTTACTTTAGATGAATTATTCCCACCTTCTTCTGCTACAAGTTGAGCTTCTTTAGAATAATAAGCAGATTGTGGGACATAATTTGGATAGTAAGCTCCGCTAGAACTACTATATCCACCTGATGAATAAGCATAACCTCCAGAGTAAGAGTAGCCTCCACCATAGCCATAACTATCATAAGTTGGTGCATAATAAACAACTGGCGGAATATAATTCGGCACATACTCGTAACCATTGGCATAATAAGTCGTCGCATAAGGATTGCTCGTGTTGTAATAAACAATCGGTGGAACATATTTGTAGTAAACGTTTAGCGTTTCATCATGTTTCGGATAAAGTCCAGACCGCGTCGTGCTTCCTTCGATATAGTAATTGCCAAAGTTATAAGGCACATTGACCGAATAAGAATGTCCATAAAGCCCCGTGGTGGATTCTTGACCGAGATAAACCCCGTCCATACCATAGTAATCATAAGTGACGGTACTTTGGATATGATAATAATCACTAACATTTATCGTGTTTCCTTTGGTCGTTTGGTTTTGCCAACCGTATTGATAATGCGGAAAATTACTTACTGGAACATTCCAAGAAACATTTGGAAACCAGATAAATTGGTGCTGTGGCACAATCAATTGATTGTTTTCATCGGCGTCGTAATAGTTAAGATAAACGATATCTCTGACTTGGGTGGTTAGGTGTGCTTGAAGTGCTGAGCCAAAGAGGTCATAGCGAACCCCTTGTGAATATTGATAAGAATCTCCACTACGAGCGGGTGCTGGACTATAAAAATCATAGTCAAAGTTTGACAGAAAACCGACACCCAGATAACCACCATAAGGTAGACTAGCTTGACCGTTCAAGTCGATATCAGGAATTGTTGTATCATAAATAACACCACTTGAATCTGTCGCAAGATTAGTGGTCTTTGGAATGACCGTTAAAAGGTTGGCAAGATTGGTCTTGACTCCTTGTGCCATATCAATATCCGTTGTGATAAATGAGGTGAGGACAGGGACTTGAAAGTTTGTATTATGTGCCACGATTTGATAGTTGATATTGACGTTATTTGCCCCAAAATAAAGAGCGACAATTGAGTTTCCGTCGGAATTGGCAATGTTTTGTTCACCTGTAAAAGCCAATCCAATCGGACAGTCAGACGTACTTTCTGAGGGGGCTTGCCAGCTTGATTCATCTGTTGAAATGACTTTGTAGATCAAATCTAGATTGGTTCCGGCGAGGGTCCTTCCAACATTAGTAATTCGGCCAGAATCTCCTGCATTCATAGTATAAGTGGTCGCAGGTATGGTCGGGCCATCCGTTTGTCCAAAGTTTTCAGTACTGATTTGACCTGTTACCTGACCTGTGATTGGAATAACCTCTGTATTTGCCGACCAATGAAGACCATCAGGCGTTAAAAAGTTATTTGGCACAAGATTATTAGCCTTGATTGTAATATTGATACCATCTAGCGTGGACGGACCCGTAATATCATTAGCGACTGAACCTGTCGCAGAAATCGAGCTTATAATAGGATCTTGACCATTGGCTTGGCTGGCAATTGAACCATTTGTGAGAGCAGGATTTATGATTGTTCCGCTCGCCGATAGGCTTGAACCAATTGTGACATTTGCTTTTGATGAATCAAGAGGAACACTTGGGGCTTTTGAAGTTGAGGCGTTTATTTCCGAGCCTGAACTGGTCGAACTTGCAGTTTCTAACGAATTATAGCTTATTTCTACACTTGAAGCCTGAGCCGAACTGGTTGAAGATGATGAAACTGAACTGGCGCTTAGGGTTGTGCTTGCCTGCGAAGTTAGTGAGTTTGCCTCTTTAGTTTGCATTTCTGCCTGTGAACTTTCTGTATTTCCTTCGGTTGTCGAATCAGACGCGGCAAGAGAAGAATTTACAGTTGGATTGGTGACAGCTTCAGTTTGACTTGGTGGGGTAACAGCCGAATTTTCATCAGCCTTTACTGCTAAAGGGTGACTAGTCACTAACAAACTTAAAAGAATTCCAGTGCTAAGTAACCAAAATTTACTTGATGACTTCATCTGAAAGTGCTTTTTCTGATTTTCCAATGCAAAACCTCCTTTTAGTGAATGTTTTTTGTTTTCTGATTATTTAACATTATACGCTTAATTAGAAACTTTGGTAAAAATAAAGTAATCATTTTAACTTAATTTAAAAACAAGACTTTCAGAATACAAAAAAGCCCACCAACTTTGGTAGACTTTTGATTTATTTACTATTTTCTTATTTATCCCTCTGAAATTCTCAATAGAGATTTAATTGCTGTACGTTGATCCATTGCTTCATATGCTTTTTGAATTTCATCTAAGCTAAATTCTGCTGTAAAGACACGGCCTGGATTGATCTCCCCACTTAAAACTGCTTCAAGTAAGATTTCCTTATCCCAGCGTGCGACAGAGGCTACTCCACCTCCAAGTTGAATATTTTTCCAAAAAAGAGAATCAATCCATTCATTGTAATCAACATCATGAGGAACTCCCACACGACCTACTCGCCCTCCTGCTCTTACCGCTTGAAAAGCAGATTCAATTGCTTGTTTTGTTCCGACACATTCTAAGGCAGCATCTGCACCATAACCATTGGTTAAGAACATTATTTTTTGAATCGCTTCTTCACCACGTTCAGCAATAATATCTGTTGCACCAAAGTCACGCGCAAGTGCTGCACGGTCTTCATGGCGACTCATGGCAATAATCCGTTTTGCTCCTAAAAGTTTAGCTGAAATCACTGCACAAAGTCCAACCGCTCCATCACCAAAGACAACCACTGTATCACCTTCATGGACATCTGCTGCTTTAGCTGCATGAAAACCTGTAGGCATGACATCAGCTAAAGTCGTCAATGAAGCCAACTGATCATCAGAATAATCACTTGGTTGGCCCGGGATTTTGACAAGTGCACCATCAGCATTAATCGCCCGATAGAATTCTCCTTGATAGCCGCCATTCACACCATCTTTTGCATTTGGACAATTGGCTTCAAAGCCAGCCAAACAAATTGGACAGTGTCCACAACCGTGCGTAAAGGGAACAATGACAAAATCTCCTACTTTAAAGTTTTTAACTCCGGTGCCTACTTCTTCAATCAGACCAATAGCTTCATGCCCTACCGGTCCAGGTTGACGTTCAGAAATCCCACGGAACCACCATAAATCGGAACCACATACGCAGGCACGAACAATTTTTATGATAGCATCTGTTTCTTTTACAAGTTGCGCTTTGGGAAATTCTCTAACTTCCATTTTATTTTTTTCGACAAAATAAGCTAATTTCATTTTTGTACTTCCTTTTCTTTTATTGAATTCATTATAAAATGAATTTTACTTTTTTTAAAATACTTTTTTAAAAACTCCTTATGCTTTTAAAGCATAAGGAGAACTAAGGGCTTATATAATGCCACCAACTCCTCGACCAAAGAGTTTGCTGCTGGAAATTTTTTGATAAAATTCAGCGACCTTTGGTGTAAGATTATAGCGTAACGCCAGTGGTCTTAAGGTCACTTCTAATTTTGCTAACTCATCTGCAAGTTGACCTTGATTTTCTAATTGAACTTTCGTATGAAGTAAACACTGGCGTTCCCAGTCACGAATATTTCGGTCTAATATAAGATTATAGAGTTCATTTAAAATTTCTTCTTTTTCAAATGTTTTATTCATGACCTCATTATGCCACGAATTTATTTCTAAGGCTACTAAAAACGCTTACGATTTTTAAATTATCGTTTTTTGGTCAAATTCATATTTGGATAGTTTTTGAGAATTCTGCGCAAATTATAATGTTTTAATTTTAGAGGTTTATTTTTAAGTAATTCTAATACTTTTATCCGATTTGCTGCTGTTTCATGGTTTGCAAAGAGATGTTTAAGACGAAATTCTTTGATTGCTGCATTTTCTTTGTCAGAATCATCAATCATAGCCAAGACTTCTTTTTTGGTTGAAATCGTAAAAATAAATGTTGAAACAAGGTCAGCCAGAAAGATAATTAATATCAAAATCACACCCCAACTGTGGGTTAATTCATTAAAATCATGAATCCAATTTTGAACAGGTGGATTAACTAATTTAATTAAGATAATACAACCTACACCCCAAAATAATGAAACGGGAACAGCTACTCTTCCTTCAATATTGAAAGGGAGGGTTGAGTAGTCCCATAACTTCATATTAAAGAATTTCTCTAAAATCCAACTTCCAATGAATTCAACGACTGTCACAATCACAATCGTATTAAGATAAAGGCTGAATAAATTTCCAGTATCTGGAACTAAAAGTAAGACGGCAGAGACGCCAAAACCATAAACAGGGCAATAAGGGCCTAATAAAAAACCTCTAAAAACAAAATGCCGGTCTTTAAATGAGCAATAAAAGGTCTCCCATATCCAACCAATAAAAGAATAAACGATAAAAGTCATAAAAATTTCCATATATTTCTCCTTGTTTGTTTAATCTTTTACATTATATCATCTCTTTTAGTAATTTTTAAATTTCATTTATAAGATAAGAAAAAAGCTGTTTAAATTCAGCTTTTTATGATAATTTTTTATAATGATTTTAATTTTCCATGGAAATCAGCAATTGATTGATAACCTTTTTTATCCATAATTTCTTCTAATTCTTTAATGATTCGATCAAAAATTGTAGGGCCTTCTTTGTGTAAAGCTGTACCAATTTGAAGCATTGTAGCTCCACATAAGAGGTGTTCAAAGGCATCTTGTCCTGTTTCAATACCACCTGTTCCAATGATTTGAATTTCAGGTTTGAGTCGAGTATAGAAAGCACGAACATTTGCAAGCGCTGTTGGTTTGATGTATGCTCCACCAATTCCACCAAAACCGTCTTTAGGCTTAATAACTACGCTTTCTGCTTCTGAATCAATAAAAAGTCCATTCCCAATACTATTGACTGAGTTAACATAAGTCAATGGAAATTGATTGAGGATTTCTGCCATGATATCAAAATGAACGAGGTCAAAATAAGGAGGAAGTTTTACACCTAAAGGCTTTGTGAAGAAGGCAAAAACTTCTTTTAGGAGTTTTTCAGTAGCTTCAAAATCATAAGCAAGCTGTGGTTTCCCAGGGACATTTGGACAAGAAAGGTTCAATTCTGTAATTCCTGAAAAATTACTTTCTTGAATTTTCTTAAGCATAGCGATATTTTCTGCTGCGCTCATCCCAGCAATGGAAAAGAAGATGGGCGCTTCTTGAGCCTTTTCTTTTTGATTTTTTAAAACATAATCTAAGTAGTAATCAAACCCTAGGTTAGGCAGGCCCATAGAATTAATTGAGCCTAATTCTAAGTCAACATAACGTGGGAGTGGATTACCTTCTCTTTTTTCTAATGTGGAACTTTTGGTGATATAGGCCCCTGCTTGAGAGGCTTTTAATTCTTCTAAATCCTCAGTTGTCATACAATGGACTCCTGAAGCGTTCATGAATGGATTAGCGAATTCCGCATTTGCAAAAGTTGTTTTTAGCATTAAAAAATCGTTCCCCTTTTCTATTTTTAACTATTCTATCACAAAAAAGTCAAATTCAAAATTTTTAAAGTTCGAGTCAAATGATGAGGTGGCATTTTTTTCACATGATATAATTAAATTAGAGCAAATGGAGGTGTAAAATGAGTACAGAACGAGCTATTTTTGCTGGTGGTTGTTTTTGGTGTATGGTTGAACCTTTTGAAGAACGTCCAGGTATTTTGGCTGTAACTAGTGGTTATACTGGTGGACATATCGAATACCCTACTTATGACCAAGTCCTCTCAAAAGCTTCTGGCCATACGGAAGCAGTTGAAATTTTATTTGATAATGAATTGATTTCTTATGATGAACTATTAGATATTTATTGGTCATTGATTGACCCCACTGATGCTGACGGACAAATTTATGACCGAGGTGCAAATTATCGTCCAGTGATTTTTGTTGAAAGTGAAGAACAAAGAATTGCTGCTCAAAAAAGTAAAATTGCCTTAGAGAAATCTGGAATTTGGGATAAACCAATTGTTGTTCCGATTGAAGAGGCAAAAACTTTTTGGCCAGCTGAAGAATATCATCAACAATACTATAAAAAAGATCCTAAACGTTACCAAGCGATGCACAAAGCACGTGAACGTTATTTAGCCTTACAACGTTTTAAAGGGAAATTTAAATTTTTAAGAAAAAACACTAGATAACTAGTGTTTTTATTTTATATTTGGCCACTCTTTACCAAACCATTCTTGGTATAGGTCTTCCACAATTTTGACTGTCGTCATTGTCATTTCTGGGGAAAGTTTTTCACTTTTTTTCTTGCCCTTATTGATTAGTTCAGCAATTTCATCAATCTCATAGCTGAATTCACTTGGCATTGGATGAAAAAATTCTTCAACCGTTCCATCATTTTTAATAAGACTGGCTTGGTTTGATTTCCAATAATTTGGAACTGAAATTTCTCCTTTTTCACCGTAAATGATAAATGTATTTGGTTTATCTAAGCGCGTGCTAAGTGAAATATTAATCATAATTTCTGCTTTTTTTAAGAGAATTTCGTAATCTAAATCTGCTTTATTTTCTTCAGAAGACCAATAAATTCCTTTTGCTGCATCAAAACCTGTTCCAAATAAGAATTGTAAGACAGAGAGTGGATAGCTGGCATGCATGATAAAAGCGCCGCCGCCTTCTTTTATGTCTAAGGCCCAGCTCTCCCGGTTGGTATGGGGTCTGAAATCATTTATTGCAAGACGAGATATTTTACCAATTTCATTGGCATCAAGCCATTTTTTGATTTGGGCCATCACAGGTAGGAAAACAGATTTTTGAGCTTCCATCAAAAAAAGATTTTTTTCATTTGCTATCTTGAATAATTCCTGACTTTCTTCAAGAGTCAAGGTAAATGGTTTTTCTAGAAGTACATTTTTACCTGCTTCTAAAGCCATTTTTGCTTGAGGATAATGTTGTTTATTGATGAGTGGAATATAGATTAAATCAATTTCTGCTGCATTTACTAAGCTTGCATAATCATCATAAACTTGTGGAATTTCTAATTCCAAAGCGGTTTTTTGTGCTTTTTCTTTATTTCTGGCGGCAATCCCAGTAACTTCAGCTTGACCACTCTCTTTTACACCTGCTACAAATCTTGGAACAATTTTAGCGGCACCCATAATTCCGATTTTTAACATTTGACTTCCTCTTTCGTCTCTGGGTTTAAATACCAATAATCACGGTATCTACGGTTTCAACTCCTGCAGTGGTAACACGGACTCTGGCCAGATTTTCTACTGTATTAACATCAAAAAATCGTTCACCACTGATATCGTTTTGAATGATTTTTACAGTTGCTTCTGCCGGAAATTTTTGTAAGGTTTCAATAAGTTCTTGCGTTGTCATAATGTTTTAGTCAGCCCTTTCTGATAGATATTCCCAACGTTCATATTTTTCTTCAAGTTCTTTTGTTTTGTTGTCTAGTTCTTTTTGTAAATCCAGTAGGAGTTCTGTATTTGAACCATTTTCATTCATTTCTGTGTCAATCTCAGAAATTCGCTCTTCGATTTCAGCAATTTGACTTTCAATGGTTTCCCATTCTTTCTTTTCCATATAGGTCAGTTTCGTTTTGTCAGTATTTTCAGTTTTGTCAGTACTTATTGGACTTTCAATTTTACTGACAGCTTTGTCAGCAGATTTTTCTTCCATTTTGACAGCTAAATAGTCACTGTAAGCACCAAAATAATGATTAATTTGCCCATCTTCAAAGGCAAGTAATTCGTTGCTCACTTTATCTTGGAAATAGCGGTCATGAGAAACTGTCAAAACAGCACCCGGAAAAGAGCCTAGGAAATTTTCAAGCACGGTTAAGGTTGCAATATCCAAGTCATTGGTTGGTTCGTCAAGCAAAAGCACATTGGGTTGTAATAATAAAATTTTAAGTAAATAGAGTCGTTTTTTCTCACCACCTGAAAGTTTAGAAATCAGTGTTCCATGACTACTTCTTGGGAAGAGAAACTGCTCTAATAAATTAACAATTGAAATATTTTCACCGCTGCTGTTATGCGCAGCAGATGCAACTTCTTCAAGAAAGTTAATCATGCGTTTATTTTCATCAAGTCCACGAATTTCTTGACTGAAATAACCAATTTTGACTGTTTCACCAATTTCCAAAATCCCGTCAGTTAATGCTAGCTCACCATCAATGATATTGAGTAAGGTCGATTTTCCGACGCCATTATCACCAACAATCCCCAAGCGCGAATGCCCTTGAACGATTAATTCAAAATCTTTAAAAATTGGTCGGTCAGGATAAGAAAAAGCGGCATTTTTAAAATTAATTACTTTTTTCCCTAAGCGACTGCTCGCAATGTTGAGTTCTAAATCTCCTAGATTTTTACTAGTTTTCATAGAATCTTTAAGGTCTTCAAAGCGGTCAATCCGTGCTTGTTGTTTTGTAGCACGCGCTTGAGGTGATTTACGAATCCAAGTTAATTCAGATTGATAAAGTTGTTTTGCCTTGTGACTTTCTGCGGCTTCTCTTTCTTCATCTTCAGCTTTTTTTGCAAGATAATCTTGATAATTTCCTTGGTATTCTTTAAGCCCCGCATCTTCAAGTTCAAAAATTCGTGTTGCAACATTATCTAAGAAATAGCGGTCGTGCGTGACAAAAAGAACGGTTCTTCGAGAATTTTTTAGATAATTTTGCAACCAAGCGATGGTTTCAACATCGAGATGGTTGGTTGGTTCATCAAGTAATAATAAATCGGAATCATTGACTAAAGCTTGAGCCAATTGAACCCGTCTTTTTTGTCCACCTGAAAGGCTTTCGATTAGAGTGGCGGAGTCAGGAAGTTGAAGTTTAGTCAAAATTGTTTTGACATCTGCTTCTACTTGCCAAGCATTCAGAGCATCCATTTCTGATTGGGCACGTTCTAACTTAGCTAAATTTTCATAATCTAAAAGGGCTGCTTCGTAATTTTTAATTGCTCGCATTTGCGGAAGCGAATCATCTAAGACGGTGTCTAAAATTGTAGCTTTTGGATTAAAATCAGGTTCCTGAGTAAGGTATGTAATTTTATAATTTTGTGGATGATCAAAAGGCGTACGGTCTCCATCAAATCCTGAAAGTCCTGAAATAACATTTAGGAGCGTTGTTTTACCCGTACCATTAACTCCCAAAAGACCAATTCGGTCAAGATCATGAATGATAAAATTGATTTTGTTGAAAACCGTTTTTTCTCCAACTGATTTACTTAAATTTTGTGCGATGAAGTCTGCCATTTTTCGTCCTAATTTCTCTTATATTACCTATGATTATACCACAAAAAAGCCTGTCAGTAATGACGGCTTTAATTTTTTACTGACAGATTTCATTTGATGAGCTGTCAGTAATTTTTTTACCTTCACGAACGTCAAAAGGATGTACAATTTTTTCCAATTCTTTTAAATAAAGTTCAGCCTGATTGGTCAATTGAAGTTCACTTAGTGAGATCCAACCAATCTCAATATTATCTTCCACTGCTAAGGGAATGGCTACAATATTGTCACCATTCAAGTCTTGACTGACAATTCCAGTTGAAATTGTATATCCATTTAATCCAATCATCAAATTGAAAATGGTGGCTCGGTCTCCTACTTTAATGTCTTTTTTAGCATAAACCGTAGATAAAATTTCTTCTGAAAAATAGAAAGAATTGTGTTCTCCTTGTTCATAGGATAGGCGGGGAAATTCTTCTAAATCTTCTAATGTTACAAATTTTTTATGAGCTAAAGGATTTGTTGAACTGACAAAGATATGCGGCTCCGCCAAGAAAAGTGGATGAAAAGTTAATCGATTTTCTTTTAAAATCTTATCCATAACATTTGCATTGTATGAATTTTTATAAAGAATTCCTAACTCACTGCGCAGTGACTTTACATCTTCAATAATTTCATAAGTTCTAGCTTCTCGCAGAGTATATTCGTATTCTCCAATCCCCTGACTTTCTGTTTTTTTGACCATATTGACAAAGGCATTCACTGCAAAAGCATAATGCTGGGTCGAAATCGCACAAAGTTTTCGAGAGGGCTTTCGATCCAACCACCGTGTTTCCAATAAATCAGATTGTTCTACAACTTGTCGTGCATATCCCAAAAACTCTGCACCATCTGCTGTCAGCGAAATTCCTTTACTTGACCGTTGAAAAAGCGACAAATCAACTTCCACTTCAATATCTTTAATCGCCTTTGACAATGAAGGTTGTGTAATAAAAAGAATTTCAGCAGCTTGATTAATTGAACCCACTCTGGCTACTTCAATAAAATATTTGAGTTGTTGTAAACTTATCGTCATTCCTTTTTCCTTATTTCATTTTTGACCTTGAAACTTTGATTCTATTTTTCAAAATTTCTGTCAGTAACTTTTAGATTCAATGATAGAATGTCAAACCTTATTTTTTGCTGACAAGAGCTTCTAAGGCTTTGATGGCACTTATGATTTTTTCGTCAGTAACTTTTGAATCAATCAAACGATAAGATTCTACAGGACTGGCTGCAAATTTTGCTACTGCTTGCAATTTTTCCAAATCAAATGGCAAATTAATTTCTGCTAGAGAAGCAGGTAAATGATTTTCCTTATAAAATGGCAAGAGTTTTTCAATTTCTGAAGTATCTCCCGTATAAGCCAATTGTACCAAGACTCCATAAGCGACTTTTGAGCCATGTAAAATAGGATGTGTCTCTGAGCAAAGTGATAGGCCATTATGAAGCGCATGAGCCCCTGACATCCGTCCATAAGTCCCAGCAAAACCTCCAACTGTTCCTGAAAGTTCAATGATTGTATCAACAATTCGCCCAAAAGCTGGCGTCACTTTCTGTTCAGCCAAATCATTAAGTGCTGCTTTAGAATCAGCAAATAATATTTTAAAAATTTCCTTTGCACTCGCAAATCCCAAACGAACTGAGGCTGAAAGTTCTTCCTGTGAAACCTGACGAACGATTCCTTCCATTTCATACCATTTGGCGAGTGTATCTCCGATTCCAGCAACAAAATAATCATGAGGTGTTGCCAATAAAAAATCATAATCAACTAAAGTTAAATAGCTCACTTTATTTAAATAACCCACTTTATCAAAAGTATGGTCAGGGTGATAAAGAGCTGCAACCGGTGTGTAAGGAGCACAATTAGAAACCAAGGTCGGAATAATAATTAACTCACAGTTTAGCTCCTGGGCTACAACTTTACAAGTATCAATCAAACGCCCTCCGCCAATTGCAAGAAGGCCATCGGATTGACCAATTTCTTTGGCCAGTTTTTTCCCATTTTCGATAGAGGCCGAGCCATCATAATGAAAAACAGGATAACTTAAGTCTTTAGGATAAAAATCTTGAAAAACCTGAAAAGATTTTTCCCCAGTAATTATCGCAAGTTTATTAAAAGACGCAAGATAGCTTTCTAAATCTTGCAAAATTCCTTGACCACTCACATATCTATTGGCTCCGGGACGTACTTCTTCTGAGATATTCATAATTTTCCTCCTAATTAAGTAATTATTAGAATATTCTATCACTTAAGATTCAAAAAAACAACATTTAACTGAATAAATGTTGTTTTTTTGTAAAATCCAATTTTAAGCACTATAATTCAACGTTTTGATGACATTCCCCTTATCATCAGTCAAATCAACTTGCAATTTAGGTTGAGCAACCCCAGCTTTTTTCATTGAATCTAACACTTTATCCGCTACTTCTTCAACTTGGTCACCACTTGCTAATAAAAGGGCGCCAACGGTTGCTTTATTGAGTTTAGAGGATTCCAAGGTGTAAGTCACTTTAGAGCCAGTGCTCGTTGCTTTTGCTGAACTTATCATTCCTTGCGATTGACTCTTAATTACATCTGCATTTTCATTTAATTTTGTGGCAATAGCTGATGGTGTTGCCGATCCCATTTGACTCACTGCATCAGTCACACTAGCTGAGCCTTCTGAGCTTCCTGAACTTCCTGAGCTTGGTAAAAATTTAGCAGCAATATTATCCGTTTGACTTGAAATGACTTGACGACCAATCATGACTACTCCAAAAATAATTAAAGCAAAAAATATAACAATGGATAATAAAATCGCAAAAATTTTACCTCCTCGGCCTTTTCTCACTTTTTTACTTTTTCTAGAATTCATTTCTTTCCCTTTTCTATTTTTGAGACTTATTTAGTATTATACCATTTTGTACTTTAAAGAAAACTAAAAAAAGTAGCTTTTCAACTACTTTTTTACAATTTTTTTTAAAATAAATTAGTCATTAAAATCAAAACGCAATTTCATATTAGCTGAACCAAGAACGACCATACGTCCCAAAAGTTCCGTTTGTGCTTTAAACGCCGCCTCTGCTAATTTTTCATTTGCTTGAGTCAAATAAGCAATTTTATCTTCAGCTGTTTCAAAATTCTTATCTGTCTCATTTTGAATTTCATGGAATTTTGCCATGGTATTTAATTCAAAAGTATTTCGTAAATCAACAAATAAATCATAATTAGAATCACCAAGAACAGCTGTTGTTGCGCTCAACCAGTACATATTTGTTGGATCATATTCTCCCTTAGCATCACGATAAGAAGCTGGCGTATCATTAATTGCAGTGTAGAATGGTACAACATGATTGAAAGTGTTTGCTCCAAAAGCAAGCCATTGAACTCCTGCTAATTCATCAGGAACATTATTTCTAACTTGCAAAATATGAACACTATGATTACGATTTATTCCAATTGGACGGAAAAGTTTTCTTTCTTCTGGACTATTTGTGCTGCCGTAAGGATCATATTTTGTATTTTCAAAATGACTTGATAAAACAAATTTAACATCTTCAACAGTAATTTTTCGACTGGCTTCACAAATGAATGGAAGTTCTTGATTTTGTGGATCTTCAGATGGATTCCCCAAGAAGTTTTGACCATACCAAGTTCGTGGATTATTATAAACAGAATCTTTGATTGAAGATGAACCAAAGATATGACGCAAATTATAATGACTTTCATAGCCTTCAAAATCAGGATTTAAATGATTTGCGTCAATTAATTGTTTCAAATCACTTGAACACATATAATCATCATTATCAAATTTGAATTCATCAATATTCATTCGATTTGGCGCTACAACATAAGAATCATCAGGAATACGAACTGCTGCCCAATGATGACCACCGATTGTTTCTAACCACCAAACTTCTTCTTTGTCAGCAAAAGCAATCCCGTTTGGCTCATAAGTTCCATAAGTCTTAAGTAATTGTCCCAAACGCTCAACCCCCTCGCGAGCACTTTTAATGTATGGCAAAACAAGTGTTACAAGGTCTTCTTCACCCATCCCATTTTCCACATAAGGATCAAGACCCAAGATTCTTGGATTAGTAGTAATTGTTTCTGTTGCAGACATCGCAACATTAGCACTATTAATCCCAGCCGCTGGCCAAATTCCTTCTTTTAAAACAGCATTTGGCGTTGATGTATAACGTAATGGATTTTCAGGTAAATCTAATTCTAAACCAGATAAAACAGCTTTATAATGACGAGGTTGTTCTTCAGGTTGAATCACAATAAAGCGTTGTGGATCCAAAGCTTCGTGTCCATCATCATTACGAGCAATCATGGTTGAACCATCAATTGATGCTTTTCTTCCCACAAGAACTGTTGTACATGAGCCTTTACGGCGATTTTCAATTTTCATTTATTTCTCCTTTATAATCTATAAAATACATTACTTAGAAACCAAGAAATTGTATTTATTATAAATACTAAATTTCAATTGGTTATTTGCCAAAATTTCTGTCAGTAAAATTTAATCAGAGCATTTTTTTAACTTCTGCAAAAATAGCAGCCTGCTCATTTTTCAATTCATTTTTGACAATTTTTTCTTCAATAATTTTTAAAATTTTACCAAGTTCTGGACCAGGTTCAAGCGAAAATTCTTCCATTAGATCTTTTCCAGCAATGACAATCTCTGATTTATCATGAATTTGAAGTTGGTTATTAATAGTGACAGCTTGTTCTCTATCAATCTTCAAACCATAAGCCACTTTCAATTCATCAACCAAAAGCACTTTTTCTAAACCAAAATGATAAAGACTCATCAAATTCCAAGAGTCAAGTTCATAAGCTGATACAAGGTCTGCTACAAATTTTGCAAATTCATTGGACACTTTCCATTTTCGCAAAAATGTTTTCACATCAATATTGGAAAATCTGGTCAGTAACGCTGCCCATGCTTGCTCAGAATTCTGAAAATGGAAATCTACTGACAAGTCTGTCAGTACTTTTTTCAAGGCCGAATCTTGCAAATCTGGTAAATATTTATAAGCCCCTGATTTAAGCAGTAAGGTCAAACCATTTCGCCAATCCTGACCTAACAACAGCTTATCAAATTCAATAAAAATTCGTTCAACTGAGATTTTTTCCAGTAAGTGAGCCGACTCACACATGGCTAAGAAAGTTTTATTTTCAATTTGAAAGTCTAAAGTTGCTGCGAATCGCATGGCCCGCATAATCCGTAAAGCATCTTCATTAAAACGTTCCAAAGCGCTACCAACCGCTGTTAGTCTACGTTCCTTCAAATCCGTCAGTCCATCAAACAAATCAATAATTTGCCCATTAACATCACAAGCAAAGGCATTGACCGTGAAGTCACGACGTTTTAAATCCTCTCGTAAATCTCTGACGAAATCCACATGATCTGGCCGTCTGTAATCTGTATATTTTGATTCTGTCCGAAAAGTAGTAATTTCATAATGTTCAGCTTCTGATTTTCCAGCTAAAACAAGTACTGTTCCATGTTCGATTCCCACATCAATGGTATAAGGAAAAATATCTTTAATTTCCTCTGGATATGCACTTGTTGCAATATCCACATCGTGAATCTCTCGCCCAAGCAATATATCACGTACAGAACCTCCCACAAAATAAGCTTCAAACCCATGCTCGATTATTTTTTCTAAAACCGGCTTGGCCTGTACAAACTCCTCGGGTAATTTTTCTAATTTCATATCTATTATTTTATCATTTTTTAAACAAAAACGGGGCATAGCCCCATTGTACACCTTAAAATTTTACTGACAGAAAGTTTATACAGACCTGTCAGCACTTTTAGCTCTCATCAATTTCTGTCATAAGCTAGTTCTTAAGCTTTACCCTGTATCATTCACCTGTGAATTTGTCTGACGCTCTGCCAGATTAACCCAAGCAATCCATCAGTAATTTTATCCTATTGTTCTTCTAAATTAATCCAGTAACGACAAATTTCATCACCATCAATATCTACAATATTTTCCAAAATACCCGCATTTGCTTCAATACTTTTTCGACTTGCCAAATTTTCTTTGTCAGCAGAAATCATGACCTGAGAAATTTTACGTTTCCGGTATTTAGGAAGAGCAAATCTGACCATTTCTTCAGCAAAATGATGTCCTCTAAAATCAGGAGCCACACCATAACCAATATGACCACCCCATTCTAACAAAATTCCTTTTTCGATTTGCCAACGACAAGAAATTTCACCAACGATTTGCCCATTAATAAAAGCAAAATATTTAGTTGCTGTTGACCAATCGGGATTTTCAGCAAAAGTTTCTTCTCTATGAGTTTTTTCCACATAGTCCGAAAAATTTTCCAAAGAAAGCTCCGCATAAGCTTTAACAGCATCGATTTTAAAAGGACTTGTATCTGTTGCCCAATTGGCAATATAAACCATAAAAGCTTCTGCATCACTTAATTCTAATCTACGAATCTCTAATTCACTCATAAAATCCCTCACTAATCATTCGGTCACAATCTATTTCGTAAGTAAATATTATAAATCCAAAAAATGTTCCAAACCATATTTTAACTCAGACACCGTCATTACCTTACGAATTCCCAAAGCAATACCGGTCATGAAACTTGAACGATCATAAGAATCATGACGTAAAGTCAGCCCTTCACCTTTTGAACCAAAAATAACCTCTTGATGAGCCACCAAACCAGGTAAACGAACCGAATGGATTCTCATTCCTTCAAGATCGGCACCACGAGCACCAGCTAAAGCTTCCTTTTCATCCACTGCCCCTTGATGATGAGCCAAACGTTCCTCAGACATCAATTCTGCTGTCTTCACAGCAGTTCCAGAAGGAGCATCTTTTTTCCCGTCATGGTGCAATTCAATAATTTCCACATCTGGGAAATATTTAACAGCCTGCTTAGAAAATTGCATCAATAAAACCGCACCCAAGGCAAAATTTGGTGCAATAAGACCACCCAATTCTTTTTCTCTAGAAAATTTAATTAAATCTGCCACTTCATCATCGGTAAACCCAGTCGTTCCAACCACTGGTCTAAAGCCATTTTCTAAAGCAAAACGAGTGTTCTTATAAGCCGCTTCAGGAGCCGTTAAATCTAGCCAAATGTCAGCATCAAATCCAATCAAATCCTCTTTTCGACTAAAAACAGGAACTCCAAACGCTTCTGAGACTTCTTCTTTCTTTCCTAATAAAGCCACAAGTTCAAAATTTTGAGCATTAAGAATCATTTGTACCGCAGTAGCTCCCATTTTTCCACGAAATCCAGCAACAATCACTTTAATTTTATTCAATTTCATCCCCCATTCATTTATAAAGAAATTAGTATTTTATAGAAGTAGCTATTATTTTTATTATTCAGAATATTTGTTTTTAGATAAAAACACGTAAAAACGTGCTTTATTTTTTTGGTGAAATACCGTAAGCCACTGTATTCAGGCCCAAATGAGTTGCGATAACAGGCCCAAAAGTGACGATTTCCACATCATCAAAACCTTGAGATAAAGCATAATCATATAACTCTTGTGCCCGATCTTCAGCTCTAGTATGAATAACATAAACTTTGTAGGCCAAAGGATCTTTGGCATCTTTTAACAAAAGTTCCTTCATCCGGCTCATCGTTTTTTTCACAGTCCGAACTTTTTCAAAAACTTCAACCTTACCTTCAGTACTAAAAGTTAGCACAGGCTTAATATTTAATAAAGTCCCAAGCACAGCTGCACCATTAGACAAACGCCCACCTTTTGCTAACCAATGTAAATCATCGACAAGCATATAAGCACGGTCACCGTCTCTTTGTTCTTCAAACTTTGCGATAATTTCTTTAAATTCGACACCAGCTTCTGCCAAATCCAATACTGTTTCCACCATATAGCCCAACGGACTTGAGGTAATAAAAGTTTCAGGAAATACTACTTTCATTTGCTCATATTCACTTTGTAAGTAAAAAATATTTTGGTAAAATCCAGAAATTGCTGCTGGCAAAAACAGACCTAAAACATGAGTATACCCTTGTTTTTCTAAGTCTTTTAAAAGTCTATCAAGTTCAGCAACTCTAGGTTGCGAAGTTTTAGGTACTTCTTGGGCCTCCGCCATAAGATCGTACCATTCTTCATGAGAAATTTTTTGCAAATCATAATCCACTCCATCAATGGAAATTGGAATATCTAAGACAAAAAGATTTTCGTAAGTTTTATATTTTTCAGCAAAATCTGCCGAAGAGTCAGTAATAACAGCTAATTTCATAAATTCTATTCTATTAATTAAAATTCCAAGTTTATTCCAGGCTGGTCTAAGGCAACCTCTGTTGTTTCATAGACCAAGCGTTTAAGAAGTTCAAACAAAGGCGCCGCAAGTTGGGCTAATTCCTCTTGTTCAAGTTCTTCTTGTTCCTTAATAATTTGTCCACGTACATAGTTCAATTGACTCACAAAACCAGAAAGTACAATATTATCTAGTACAATCAAGTAAGTCAAAACAGCGTGAATACCAGTGTCACCTTCACCAAGTTTTTCAAGTTGTTCTTTGGGAACAAGTTGAAATTGAACATTTAGATTAGTCTCAGGTGTTCCATTTTCTTTTTCCCATTCATAATTACGAGCATCATAATGAAATTGGTTAACAAATTCTTGTTCTCGTTCGATCGTTAAAGCCATTTTAAAATCCCCTATTTTTTTATTATAAATTTAGTTATATCCAGATATGAACAATAAGAACAAAGATTTCATCATCCAAATTCAGAGGATATTCCCCAATATTCAACTAAAATCTTAACACTACTTCATTCTACCACATCTTGAACATTTTCACGCAATAATTGTAGCATTTTTAACTCTTCTTCATTAGGCTCATATTTATCCAATAAATCTGGACGGCGTTCTAAGGTTTTTCTCAAAGATTCTTTTAACCGCCATTTACGAATATTTTCATGATGACCACTCATTAATACCTCAGGAACCTTCATCCCTCTAAAATCTTCTGGGCGAGTATATTGCGGATATTCTAAAAGTCCACTAGAAAAAGAATCATCTTCATGGCTAGCCACTTTTCCTAAAACGCCTGGAATTAAACGCACAACCGCATCAACCATCACCGTTGCTGCAACTTCTCCACCAGTTAAAACAAAATCTCCCAATGAAATTTCATCCGTCACCAATGTTTTAATGCGTTCATCGTAGCCTTCATAATGTCCGCAAATAAAAATTAATTGCTCTTCTTGAGATAATTCTTCGGCCATTTTTTGGTCAAATTTTTTCCCAGCTGGGTCTAAAAGAATAACACGCGCAGGTTTTTCAGGCTTCTGAGGTATTTTATCCATTGTGTCAAAGATTGGCTGTGGCATTAATAACATCCCTTGACCACCACCATAAGGCATATCATCAACATGACGTTGTTTATTCGTTGCATTTTCTCGAAAATCATGTGTATGTAGCTCCAAAATACCTTTATCTTGAGCTTTACCTACGATTGACTGATTAAGTGGGCCAAACATTTCCGGAAAGATACTTAAAATATCAATTCTCATATTTCTAGTCATCCAATCCTTCCATAATAGATACGTCCACTCGGTGTTGATTCACATCTACGTTTAAAATAACTGGCGGAATATAAGGCAATAATAAATCACGTTTTCCTTTACGTTTAACAACCCAAACATCATTAGCCCCTGGTTGAAGTATTTCAGAAATTTGACCAATTAGGACATCATTTTCATAAACATCACTGCCAATAATTTCATGATAGTAAAATTCGCCATCATCTAAATCCTCTTGGTTTTCTTCTGCAATTTTGACAATATATCCCTTATACTTTTCAACGTCATTAATATGATAAAATCCTTCAAATTTAACGACATAAAAATTCTTTTGTGGGCGACCAGACTTCACCTTTAAATCTTGAATATAATTATCCTTATCATCGAAAAGTGCCAAAACTGAACCTTTTGAGAAGCGTTCTTGAGCAAAATCTGTCGATGGCATCACGCGAACCTCTCCTTGAAGTCCTTGTGTGTTAACAATTGTTCCTACCTTGTAAAATTTTTCCATTATACAATTATACCATACCTAATAACCCCTGATTTAAATGAAACTATTTTTAAGTATATTTTATAATTAGAATTTCTTTTTATAAAAAAATAAAGCAAGAAAACTCTCTTGCTTTTTAATAACATAAATTATTTATCATATAAATCAGACTATTTACTATTAAGTTCGATGTCTTTAATGATAGTTGCATCAATTCCTTTAACAACAGTTGAAATAAATCCCTCATCTTCTAGAGCAATCAAACCAGCAACTGTTGTTCCTCCTGGAGAAGAAACTCTATCAATCAAGGTCCATGGATTTTCAGCACTCTCAAGAATCATCGCTGCACTCCCTAAGACAGCTTGAGCAGCAATTTGAGTTGCTAGATCTTTTGGAAGTCCATTTTTTACACCTGCACGAGCGATACTATCAATGAAAAGATAAGCATAGGCAGGAGAGCTTCCAGCTAATGCAGTAAAGTTTGAAAAATCCTTTTCTGGTAAAATCCAAGCCATACCGAGGGATTGAAACATATTTTGAACATAACTTACTTGCTCTTTACTTGCAAATTCATTTCCACAAACCGCAGCAGCCCCTTTACCAATCATGGCATTAACGTTTGGCATAACTCGAACGATGGAAACTTCTTCTTTACTCCTTAAAAATGTTGATAATTTTTCTATTGGCGTTCCAGCAGCAATTGAAATAAGCAAGGGTCTTTTCTCAATAATTAACTCTCTAGTTTCATTTAATATTTTTTCAATAATATTTGGCTTAACTGAAAGAACAACTACATCTACTGATCGAATTAATTCATCATTTGAGCGACAAACATTTGCTCCAATTTCTTTCGAAAATTCTGTTACCTTATCAGTCATCACATCAAAGAGATAGATATTTTTAGCTTTAATAAATTCTTTTTCAATAATTCCCTTTATAATTGCTGACGCCATATTTCCTGTTCCAATAAATCCAATTTTCATGTTTTCTTCTTTCTGTTTTAGAACATTTAAAGTTCCATTATAACTTTTTTTAATCTTTCAATATGTAATTTTATACTTGATCAACTTTTCGTAATGATTCTTTTATTCCTTCAAATTTAGGTGGACGATTAATTAAGATAATTGATAAGCATACTAAGGCTAATCCTACCATTAAGGAAACGGTAACACTTTCTCCTAAAAGGACCGCCAAAATACTACCAGAAATTGGCATAATAAATTTATAAACCGTAATCTCTCCTAAATTTCCGTATTGAGCAGCCCAATACCATAAGCTAAATGGAATTGCTGATGCCGCAGCTAAAATGATCAATAACGCTCCACCAGTTACAGTCCAATTTATTGCAGATAAACGACCACCCATAAAAAAACCAATTATATATAAGCCTAACGAACCAATGATTAAGTTCCAACCAGTCATTACAAAAGAATTTAAAGTTGAACCGATTCTTTTAGCTAGCATTGTAGCCAAAGCTGCTATTAAACCATATATCAACATAAAGCCCTCTCCTGTAAGTGAAAATGAAAACATATCACTCAAACGTACCCCACCAGTTAACTGAGAAATAATTAACCCCATGAAACCAACAACCAATCCAATCACCTTAATCGGAGTTAATTTATCATTTTTGTAGGCAAAATGAGCTAAAATTGCTGCAAAAAATATGGTGGATTGAGCTAAAATTGTTGAATTTATTGTCGAAGTAATATTGACATTTGCAATGTTAAAAAAGAAATAAGCTGCTGTAGTAGATAGAAGTCCCATAATAATGACTTCTCTCCATTGTCTCTTTTTAATATTGAATATGTTTTGTTTGATAAATTTTGCAAAAATCAATGTCATGATCCCAGCAATAAAGAAACGAAGACTTATTGTCGCCAAAACCTGCCCCAGATAATGATTCCCAAAAATTTCCGGAGAAATTTTCATCTCATTATTCATCACTTTGATAAGTTTAAAAGGGGTCCCCCAAATAATGTTAGCAATAACCGCAGCAACAGCAATAGTTGTTGCTTTAGGTACATTTTTCTTAAGTGCATCTGTCATATAGTTCCTCCAAATACTAAATTAATATTGCTCATTTTTTCACAATATTTTCATCTGCACTCATAATTATAATGAATCGCTTGCAAAAATTAAATATGTCAGATATACTTTTCTTAGTAGGTTATTTTAAGATTGGAAAAAAATGTATAAAGTATCTAGAGAACAATTTACCCATTTTTGGGACTTTTTAAAGACACTTGATTGCTATATAAAAAGTGAATCAGGAATGATTGAAGAACTAGAAGAATTTGCGAATAATCCAAATCGGGAAATTGCAGCTTTAGTTTGTCAAAATACTTCAGGTTTATTAACCTATTCTGCTCCTTACATTAGAATTATTTATGTTCTATCAGGAAAAATATCCCTTTACCTAGATAACAAGAAATCAATTTATAAAGAAGGAAGTCTTATTCTGGCTAATAAATGGACAAAAATTGATTATCAAGAGTTATCAGATGAGACAGTCATCATTGGTTTTTATTTTAAACCCGAATATTTTGATGATTCTCTCCTCAGCCAAATCATTGAAGAACCGATGCTTTATCGCTTCTTTGTTGAAAGTATTGAAAAAGATAGTGAGCAAATAAGTCACTTCTGTATCTATCAATTCGCAATCCTTGAGGATACACACTTTTACGCCTTACTCCTTTTAAAACAAGTTGTAAAAATGTGTTACTTTAATAATAAAGTTACAAAAGCTGCCTTTATTTTATTGATTGTTGAATTAAGTCATCACTCTGAAGAGTATTTAATCCTTAAAGATTCCAATATTTCCTCTAGTGTACTTATAAAAGAAATTCTTTCCTACATTGAAAATAATATTCGTACAGCAAGCTTAGAGGAATTATCTACCAAATTTTATTTTCATCCCAATTATCTTTCTTCACTTATCAAGCATCAAACTGGTTTAAGCTATTCCACTTGGCTTACCACTTATCGAATTAAGCACGCTAAAAATTATCTTACTCAAACTAATTTATCTATCCAGGAAATTCTCGGAAAAATTGGATATTCAGACAAGACCTATTTTTTTAAACTTTTTAAAACACAAGTTGGAATGACTCCTGGAGAATATCGAAAACAAAATAAAATTATTTTCTGATTTTATTAAAAAAATCTTTAGTTCTTTCAATAAAATTCTCTGCCTCTGTATCTAAATGGAGAGCATGGTAACCATCTGCAATCTCTATTAATTCTAAGTTTTTTCCAGCATTGTTTGCAAATGAACGAATGGCCACGGGCGAACAAATCTGATCTGATTCACCACAGAATAATAAAGTTGGTATTTTTAAATTTCCAGCCTGACTTTGTGCAAAACGCCCCGCTTCCATAATCTGTGAAAAGAGCCGCAAAGAAAGAAGTTCGTGATATATTCCATCTTTGGTTACTAAATCTACTAAATCATTTCGGTGAGAAATTGCTTCAACTTTTAAGCCTGTTCGAACTCGAATTTTTGGACTTATTTTTCCTAAAAAACCTGCCAGTCTTTGAAGCGGGACGGCTGGTGGGTTTGTCAGCGCCAGCCAAGGAGATTCAATTACTGCTTTTTGGTAAAGTTTTTGATTTTCAATATTTCTTAGAAGAACATTGAGTGAAATATTTCCCCCCATACTATGTCCAAACAGATAAACCGGTAGTTTTGGATACTTTTTACCAATTATCTTCCTCACTTCTAAGACATCGCTAATTAGGCTCTCGTAAGCTCTAGCTCGTCCTTGAAGTTTTGGATTAGCAGCTGCCAAAACACCATGTCCTCTCTGATCGTGCATTAGGCAAACAAAACCAGCATTGACTAATTCATTAATTAAATAGAGATAATGACCTGTGTATTCACCAAATCCATGAACTAATTGTACTACCGCTTTTGCTTTTTGGTCTGGCTCAAAAATTCCAAGGCGAATTCGGTAATGGTCTTTCATTGAAATAATTTCATACTGTTTTTTCATTGGATTTCCTTACTATTTTTAGCATATTATGAACCATTATAACAAATCCTATTTCTCTTTAGTAATGTTATAAAATTTAAAGGCCAAAACTAATAAAATAATGATTTTATTTCTCAGAGTCTATTTTGGTCAACTACTTCACTTAATACTCTAGTAAAGTCTAAAGAGTCATTAAAAGGATGAACAAAATCAAATGTTTCTCCGCCATTTTCAACAAATACTTCTTTATTTTCAATTTCTAATTCAAATAAAGTTTCTAAACAATCTGCAACGAATGCTGGTGAACAGATCAATACTTTTTTAGCATTTTCTTTGGGAAGTTCAGCAACTCTATCAATAGTCGCAGGTTCTAACCATTTTTCAGGACCAAATTTTGATTGATAAGTATGCTCGTATTCTTCTTCCCTCAAACCAAGTTTACTTACTACCAAACGTGTTGTTTCTTTACATTGCTCTTCATAAGCATCTTTTTTCTTGGTCACGTAGGACAAGGGAATTCCATGATAGCTAAGGACCAATTTATCATAGTCATTTGCTTGCCACTTTTCTCTAATAGACTCTGCAAGTAAATCGCTATAAGATTCTACTTTGTGGAAATCTCTAATTACTTTTATCTTATCATCAATTTTTTTAACTTGTTGAATTACAGGTTCAACTGTTGTTAAAGAATATTGAGGGTAAAGTGGAAGAACAGTAATTTCTTCAACACCAGATGCTTTCATCTCAGCGATTACTTTATCAATGCGTGGCTCTCCGTAAGTCATGGCAAAACGAACATCAAAATCTTCGCGCATATCCTGTAGTTGCTTTGCTTGTGCTACTGTGTAAATCATCAAAGGGGAACCTTCATCTGTCCAGATTTTTTTATACATCTCTGCTGATTTTTGCGGTCTAACTTTTAAAATAATTCCATTTAAAATCGGCAACCAAAGCCATCTTGGTTTTTGTATAACAAGAGGGTCACCCAAAAATTCTTTTAAATAATCCCTCACATCATCTGCTTCACATGAGCGCGGAGTTCCCAAAGCTACTAATAAGATTCCTTTTTTTTTATCCATTATTCCACCTATATAAAAAATCAGTTTATTTATATTTATAATCGATTGTATCTACAATTGTTAATCAATATTTTTCATTCTAGCATAATTTTTCATACAATTAAAGTGAATCTTAAAGAAGTCTTTGATTATTATTAGGAATATTCGTCTAATCTAAAAAAAGGCCTCGCTCTTCCAATTCTTTTAATATTTAATTTACTTTAAAATAAGTAAAATCCGAATCAGTAGCAAAAATAAAAGACCCACTAAGTGAGCCTTTAATTCTTATTGATCAACAAGAAGTCGAACTTTTTTTCCTTCTACAGGAACAAAGTAAACCACTGTGCGAATTGCTTGAATAATCCGACCTTGACGTCCGATAATTCGACCGATATCACCCTCCGCAACTTTAAGGTGATATTCCATAAATTCCTCACCCTCAATGAGTTCCAAAGAGACTTCATCTGGTTGAGTAACCAATGGTTTAACAATTGTTAGAACTAATTCTTTCACATCTTTTTGCATTTCTTACCTCTACTCTAACTTGAAAAATCTTCAAGTTCAATATATGTGATTTCTTTATTCACGAAAAGCTGCTAAAAAGCAGCTTATCTCAAAAATTATTTAGAAAGTTTTGATTCGTGGAATTTTTTCATAACACCAGCTTTTGAAAGAAGGTTACGAACTGTATCTGAAGGTTGTGCTCCTTTGCTCAACCATTCCAATACGCGTTCTTCTTTAAGAGTTACTTGTTCTTCAGTTACAAGTGGGTTATAAGTCCCAACTGTTTCGATGAATTTACCATCACGTGGAGCACGTGAATCAGCAACATTGATACGGTAGAAAGGTTTTTTCTTAGAACCCATACGAGTCAAACGAATTTTTACAGACATTTTATATTTCCTATTTCTATTTTTATTATATTTAATATTATAGCAGACTAATTTCGGCCTGTCAAGAAAAAATCTTGACAGTTCTTTTTTAGTTTCTGAGACTATTTAATAAACGGCGAGCTACTTCTTGATTCATCACTTTTTCCTGCCGAAGTTGCTGACTTATGACTGCTATCTCATCTGCTTTTGCACCCACGGATAATGCCAAAGAGCGAGCCTGTAAGCTCATATGTCCTTGTTGAATTCCTTCTGAAACAAGTGCGCGCAAAGCTGCTAAATTTTGTGCTAAACCAACTGCGGCGATAACTTTGGCCAGTTCTCTAGCATCTGTGATTCCTAAAATTTCCATTGCCGCTTGTGCTTTAGGTAAGACTTTCACCCCACCACCAACGGTCGCCACAGGTAAAGGAATTTCTAACTCTCCAAATAACTTTTCGGCATGAACTTCCCATTTAGCCAAACCTTGATATGTTCCTTCTTTTGCTGCATAAGCATGAATTGCTGCTGAAATAGCTCGCGTATCATTTCCTGTTGCAAGAATTACAGCATTAATCCCATTCATAATCCCTTTATTGTGTGTGCTAGCACGGTAAGGATCAATTTTTGAGTATTGTGAAGCAACTGCAATTTTTTGAGCAATTTCTAAACCATTTGTTTTTTTTGAAAGAGCATCAACTGAAATTTCACAGCTCACCTTTACTAAAGATTCAGTTGCATAGTTTGAAAGGATGCTAAACAGAATTTTTTCCTCAGAAAACCAGCCACGAAAAAGTTCTGCTACACCTTCTAATATAGAATTAATAATATTGGCACCCATTGCATCTTTGACATCCACTTTGAAATCAACTGAAATAAATTTCTCACTTGAAAAAAGTCTGCTCGAAATTTCTCTCAAACCGCCCCCACGCTTAATAATTGAAGGATACGAAAGCTTAGCTTGTTCAAATATTTCATTTTTACATTCAGATATTTTCTTAATAATTTCTTCTGGTTTCTTTACGTCATAAAATACAATTTGCCCACGCATTAACCGTTCATCTATTTTAGCCGTAAAACTTTCCGCTATTTTTGCTCCATTACTCGCAGCAGCTATAACTGATGGTTCTTCTGTAACCATCGGAACGATGTATTCTTTTCCATTAATGACAAAATTTTGAGCAAGTCCCATTGGCAATTCAAATTCGGAAATTTGATTTTCAATTAGATTGTTTAAAATATTTGTATCTAAAGCCATTTCACTCAAAACTTCCTGAGTATTTTCTGACAGATTCAATGAATCTAATCGCTCTTTGGGCGACATTTGATAAAATTTTTTTCTCATATTTTCCAAAAATGCCCAGATAAGCTGGGCAATTCCTCCATTAATTTCTTAAAAATTACTTGTTTAAACCACAATAATTTTTAAAGGCTAGGATTTTTTAAAAGAACAGCCAAACCTAGGCCTCCACCGATACAAAGACTAGCAATTCCATAGCGTTTTTGCTCACGTTTTAAGGCATAAGACAAAGTCGTGAGAATTTTAGAACCACTTGAACCGATAGCATGACCTAATGCAATTGCACCACCATAAATGTTAACTTGTGATTCATTTAAACCAAGTTCACGATTGACAGCAAGACTTGATGCTGCAAATGCTTCATTAATTTCAAACAGGTCAATATCTGAAAGTTCAAGCTCTGAACGATTAATTAATTTTTTGATAGCTTCAATTGGTGAAACTCCCATAATAGCAGGGTCAATTCCAACTTCTGTACTATCAACTAGTTCTGCTAGGTACGGAATCCCATGTTTTTCAGCATAGTCTTTCGTTGCAAGAATGACAGCTGAAGCTCCATCATTAACAGGAGAAGAATTACCTGCTGTCACAGTTCCATTTTCTTTGAAAGCTGTCCTTAAAGTGGCTAATTTTTCTAAACTAGAAGACGGACGTGGTGTTTCGTCGACTCCGACTTCTCCAATCGCAACAATCTCTTCTTTAAAAATTCCGGCTTGACTTGCAGCGACCGCTTTTTCTTGAGAGTTTTGCGCAAAAGCGTCTTGGTCTGCTCGACTTATATCAAATTGTTCAGCAATAGTTTCACCAATAATCCCCATAGAAATTCCTGAGAAGGCATCAACTAAGCCATCATTTAACATACTTAATGTTTCTTCTTGAGTTTTTCGATTCTTTATAATTGGGGCATTAGACATAGATTCTGTCCCACCAGCGATTACAACTTCTGCTTCACCAAGCTGTAAAAGTTGTTTAGCTAAAATCACTGCTTTCATTCCTGAACCACAAACTTCGTTGATTGTTGAAGCGGGCACTGTATTAGATAGACCACTATGAATCGCAATTTGACGTGCTATATTTTGACCATTACCAGCTTGAAGAACATTCCCAAAAATAACTTGTTCAACATCTGATTTTATATTTTCATGTTTTGACAATAAGTTTGAAACAACATGTGTTCCAAGTTCTGCTGCTGAATATTCAGCAAGAGCACCGTCGTATCTTCCAACTGGTGTTCTTAAGGCGTCAATGATTACAATTTCTTTCACGAATGAACCTCCGAAAGCCATTATAGCATATTTTAAACTACTTTTGTCAAAGTCTCTTTACATTAAATTAATAAACAATATCTAATCAATGACTCTATTCAAGCATTTTTTGTACCATTTAAAATACAAACCAATTTACTTAATTCCAATTTTTATTAATTAAACAAAAAATTAAATGTGTGTATTTTATAGAAAGAAAATATCTTAGCAAAGAATTTAACGTATTTTTATGATAAAATTAAAGCATTCCAAAGACATTGAAAGGAGTTCCTTTCTTTTATAATAATAAGTGAGGAAATTTTTAAAATATGAAAGTCGGTATAGATAAACTTGGATTTTTTGTCCCAAATACTTTTGTTGATATGAGGGATTTAGCAAATGCTCGTAATGTTGACCCTGCAAAATTCCAAATTGGTATTGGTCAAGATGAAATGGCAGTCAATCCTGCTACTCAAGATATTATTACTTTTGCTGCTAACGCGGCAGCAAGTATTTTGACTGAGGAAGATAAAAAAGCCATTGACATGGTCATCGTTGGTACTGAATCAAGTCTTGATGAATCAAAGGCCTCAGCCGTTGTTGTTCACGATTTGCTTGGTATTCAACCTTTTGCTCGAAGCATTGAAATGAAAGAGGCTTGTTATGCAACTACTGCTGGCCTTGCTCTTGCTCGTGACCACGTTCTTTTGAATCCTGATACTAAAGTTTTAGTTATTGCTTCTGATATTGCCAAATATGGGCTAAATACTGGTGGAGAACCTACTCAGGGCGCTGGAAGTGTTGCAATGCTTATTACGGCCGATCCTAAAATTTTGGCCTTAAATAATGATAACGTTGCTTTAACTCAAGACATCTATGATTTTTGGCGTCCTTTTGGTCAGGCTTATCCTTCTGTTGATGGTAAGTTTTCAAACGAAACATATATCGATGCTTTTGCTAAAATCTGGAAAGAGTATAGCCATAGAACAAATTTAAAGTTTGAAGACTTTGCAGCTATCGCCTTTCATACCCCTTATACTAAAATGGGTAAAAAAGCTTTATTGCCAATGCTTGAATCTGAAAAACCAGCCAATGCTGAAGAATTAATGGAACAATTTGAACGTGGTATCGTTTATAATCGTCGTGTGGGTAATCTATATACCGGTTCTCTCTATTTGAGTTTGATTTCACTTTTGGAAAACTCTGATAAATTGAGTGCTGGTCAGCGTATTGGACTTTTTAGTTATGGTTCTGGTACTGTTGCTGAGTTTTTCTCTGGTGAGCTTGTTGAAGGTTATGAAAATCATTTACTTAAAATTGAACATCAATCAATGTTGGATGCAAGAACCCGTCTATCAATTCCTGAATACGAAAACATGTTTAATCAATATTTAGATTTGAATCATAATATTTCTTTCAATGATGAGACAGATTACTCCGTTTCAGAAGTTGTTGATAATCACCGTAAGTATAAAAAAAGATAAAAAAATACTGACAGAATTTCTGTCAGTAAATAAAAAGTCCTGTCAGGACTTTTTTTTATTTTATTTGCTCAACAATGATACAGCTGCTTCATCAGCGATAACAGTAACATTAGCGTGGTTTTGAAGAATTGATGCTGGAAGCTCTGTTGTCACTTCTCCTTCAACCATTCCTTTGATTGCTTCAGCTTTTTCTTTACCATAAGCCATCAAAACAATATTTTTTGATTTCATAATTGAAGCAAGTCCCATTGAAATTGCTTTACGTGGTACATCTGCTTCTGATTCAAAGAAACGTGCGTTGGCTTTGATTGTGCTTTCTTGAAGGTCAACAACATGAGTTGTAATTTCAGCAGGTGTTCCTGGTTCATTAAAACCAATGTGTCCATTTTGACCAATTCCAAGAATTTGCCAGTCAATTGGATTTTCTTCAATAATTTGGTCATAATGTTTTGCTTCAGCTTCAAGATCAGCTGCTTTACCATTTGGTAAGAAGTTTTCTTTAAATGGTTTTTCTCCAAACAAATGTTTAGTCATAAAATAGCGGTAAGATTGATCATTTGAACCGTCAAGTCCAACATATTCATCCAAGTTTACTGAAACCATGTCTGTAAAATCAAGGTCTGAGTTAACAATTTGGTTGTAAAATTCTACTGGTGTTGAGCCTGTTGCAAGTCCCAATGTTTTAGCACCATTAGCCATTGATTTTTTAAGAAGGTCAAGTCCGATTTTTCCACCTTCGAGTTGATTTTTTACTACGATAACTTTCATTTTATATGCTCCATTTCTAAATTGGTATATATCAATTTTTCTACACTTTCATTATATCATAAATTATCTCCATGTCAACTAAAAATTGTCTTCAAAAAATACATTAGCAAAAATAAAAAGTCCTTTTAAAAAAGGACTTTTTTGTAATCAATTAAGACATATATTTTCCAACAAAATCCCAAACATGGCTCCAATATAAGTCTGGATTAACTTTTTCTGATTCTCCATGACCCGCTCCATGAACAATCAGCTTTTCTTTCTCAACTTTTGCTGCATCATAGAGAGGGTTTAACATCTTAAATGGAACGAAAGTATCTTTATCACCATGAATGAACAAAATTGGTGTTTTGCTTTTGGCGACTTGTTTAATTGCCGAAGATTTAAAGATATCATAGCCAGCTCTCATTTTAACAAAGGTATTTGCCGCATAAAGAACTGGAAATTTTGGTAATCCATATAATTGTTTTAATTGATAGGCAAAAACATCACCTGTTGATGTGAACCCACAATCTTCCACAATTGCTTTGACATTCGAGGGAAGCTTTTCGCCTGAAGTGTTCATCACCGTTGCTCCTCCCATAGAAACGCCTAATAGGACAATTTCTACCTGTGGATCTTTTTGAATAATTTTGGCAATCCAAAGCAACATATCTTTACGGTCATCCCAGCCCATGCCGATATAATCACCCTGACTTTTACCATGTCCTCTTAAATCTGGCGTAACAACATTATAACCCTTATTGTAAAAATGACGTGTCCAACTTGCCATATCGGTCGATTGTCCACCATACCCATGAACAATAATAGCCCATTTATTTGTTTTAGTTGGTTGCTTATAATCTGCAGCATAGAGTTTCAACTTCAACTTATCAGAGGAGGTAACATACCAAGCGTCGGATTTTACATACTCTAAAAATGCTTTATTTTCCTTTTTTCTTTCTTCTTCTTTTTTAGAAAGAGGCTTCTGTTTGCTCCCGGCAGTTAGAAAAGATTTATTGGTATGCGCGTTAACAGCTAAGTCATAAAAATAGTTTCCTATTGCGAAATAGCCACCAACCAAAACAACGGATAAAACTACTAAAATCCAAGCAATCATTTTTTTCCTTTTTTTCATAAAATTCCTTTTAATTTTTATTTTACCATTGTAATATTAAAATTTCTTTTTTGCAACTTCTTATATTATTTAGTAATAATCTTACAAAAACGGTGTTTTTGTCATACAATAATTCTCGTTCTTCCAAAAGCTAGTCTATCCAAAAAATGATATAATAAAACAATATGCATTGCTTTTTTATCAACCAATTGATTTAGTGATTTGAGAGAAAAATTACCTTGAAATCAACTAAACTAATTTGAAATAAATGTATTTTAGAATCCTTTTACGGAATGGAGTAAAATAAAAACAACTTATGAATATAAATGATTTTAATTTTGATTTGCCAGAAGAATTGATCGCCCAAACGCCTTTGGAAAAACGTTCTGAATCACGTTTGTTGATTCTTGATCCTAAAACTGAAGAGCTTGAAGATAGACATTTCTATAATATTATTGATGAACTTGAAGCTGGCGATGCTCTTGTCCTAAATAACACAAGGGTACTCCCAGCCCGTCTCCACGGTGAACGCGCTGAAACAGGTGGACATATTGAACTCCTCTTGCTTAAAGATATGGGGCAAAATCGTTGGGAAACATTGGCAAAACCAGCTCGCAAAATGAAAGTTGGTGAGGAAGTCGTTTTTGGTGATGGTCGTTTGAAAGCTGTCGTTGTAGAAGTTCTTGATCATGGTGGACGAATTGTCGAATTCAAATACGATGGAATTTTCCTTGAAATCTTGGAAAGCTTAGGCGAAATGCCACTTCCTCCTTATATCCACGAACAACTCGAGGATCAAGAACGTTATCAAACAGTTTTTGCAAAAGAGAATGGTTCTGCTGCTGCTCCAACTGCTGGCCTACATTATACACCTGAATTGTTAGAAAAAATTGCTGACAAAGGAGTCAAAATTGTTGAATTAACACTTCATGTTGGTTTGGGAACATTTCGCCCTGTCAGTGTGGATAATGTTGATGAGCATCAAATGCACAGCGAATTTTATCGTCTAACTGAAGAGGCGGCTGCTCAATTGAGAGCTGTTAAGGCTAGTGGACACAAAATTGTTGCTTCTGGAACAACATCAATCCGTACTTTGGAAACCATCGGTAGTAAATTTGATGGGGATATCCAAGCCGATTCTGGCTGGACTGACATTTTCATTAAACCTGGCTATGAATGGAAAGTTGTTGATGCTTTTAACACCAATTTCCATTTACCAAAATCAACTTTGGTCATGTTAGTCGCTGCTTTTGCTGGCCGTGATTTTGTTCTTGACGCTTACCAACATGCGATTGATGAAAAATATCGTTTCTTCAGTTTTGGGGATGCAATGTTCGTTCGCCCCAAAAAATAATTAAATTCTAATTAATTTTTATAAATAAAAAAGCCTTATAAGGCTTTTTTTATTTATAGTTTATACTTTCTTTACTCTATTTTGAAGACAACAACCATTCTTGACAAATAATGCATAAATCTTTTTTCTGATAATCATTAAGACTTTCAAAAATAATTCTAGTTCCATTATTTTTGGGGTCATTGTTTATTCCTAGCAAATACTCAGGTGTTACTCCGAAATAATGTGCCAATTCAATCAATCGAATTCCCGAAGGTTCCACACCGTTTTTATAATTATGAAGCGCATTTCTAGGATATCCTAGATCTCTTTCAACTTGATTAAAAGATTTTTTTGATATTCTTATTAATTCTTCTAACCGTGGATAGAATAGCTGATTCTCGGCCATAAAAAACCTCCTGCAATTTGTTTTACTTTTACTTAACTTTAATAAATGTAAATAATTATGATTCAAAAATCTAAGTAGAACCTAAACATCTATCTCATCAGAATTATCTTCTTTACTTATTTGCTCTCTCATTTCTTCAAGTTGAGCTTTTAATTTTTCTTTTTCTAAATCTTGCTCCTCTTCTTCTTTTTTACGTCTCTTCCATAAAATAAAGAACAAGAAGAAAAGAGCTAAAAGAATTAATAATAAACCTAACCAGATAAGCCAATTTTCATACCAAGGAGTCTTTTTAACAGTTACATCTTTTGAATTTAATTTACTTGCTGTTTTACCTAATATTGTAAAGTCTTTTGTAAATTTCCATTGATAATCAAATTTTTGTTCTTTTCCTTTTGAATCAACATAAGTGAACTTTCCGTCATTATTTTTTTGCCCATATACTGTCATCGATAGACGATACTTACCCGCTTCAAGCTTATTTCCATCACCAATAGAAACAGGATAATCAAAATTACTATTTGGTGCCATTTGCAGCATCTCTTTGTTTGCCTTATAAGATAATTTAGAATTACTTAAACCTTTGACCTCTGCTTGAACATACATTTGATTTAGATATCCAGCCATTGGATTTTGTAAATTGGCATTAATTACATTTCTATAATTAACCTGACTAGGCTCTACACTATTTAATTTCAAGTCAGGCGCAACAGTATTTTTATTTTGTTGCATCAGTAAAGCAACAACGTAAGCATATTTATTTTGAATACTTAATCCCTTAGAATTAGAATTTGTTTTCTCTGAGTCTTTCTCTTTAAAAGTAATTCCACCAGCAATTACACCATTAAAATTTTCCTTTGGCATAGTAACACTCACTTTTACTTGCTGTGAAGAGTTTGGTTGTAGTGATACTTCTTTTGGAATTGAGGCATAGTCTACTAGATTATACTTTAGTGTTGAATCTGCTTTAATTTTATTTGGTGAGTATTCAACTACACCGTTAATATTTGTTGTCGCACTAGCTATTTCTTCTTCAACCACTACTGTTTTGTCAGTAGTATTTTTTAGACTAATCGTCAAAGTTTGCGATTGCCCTGGACTCATTTGTAAATTAAAGTATCCGCTCTCGCCAATTTGGTTTTCTGGAAGAACCGGGTTCACAGAAAAATTAAATTCATTTGCATGAACTTCTTTACTGACAGTCCCTAAAGTAAAGATAGTGGCAATGAACAGTAAAACTTTTTGATAAATTTTCATTATGTTCTCTTTCTAGAACTACATCTCTGTAGTATTTTGATTAAAATCTTATAATAAAATTAAAATAAGTCCGTTATACAAAGTAGGACTAATCCCACTTTGTATAAAATTGCTATACGCAACTAATTAGAAGGTACATTATTTAAAGACCAAGTTAATTCTCCCTCATAGGTTCCCTTCTCTTGATGATCAACCGGAATATTCAATTGGATTCCTTCACCAGAGGTTGAATTCCAGTTTTGATTTAACTTAAAAGTACCAGTTGTTGGTGAAGTATTGGCATAAATCTGTAAGGCATCACTTGTAATTACTTTACTTCCTGTACTATCTTTGAAGAAAAGATATGAAGCCAAATTATTATTATTTGTCAAACCTTTTAAATCTTGAGTTTGTGCGACACTCACATACCATGACTTCAAGGCAGAACCTGTCCGTGTGTCAGTAACAACCACATCACTGGCAGGACTTGTGGCCCATGAAATTAATGGTTTAGGACTTACGTCTAATGTACCAAAGTCGTAAGAATTTGGTGTAGAAAGACTTATAGAGCCAAAAGTTAAATTAAGTGTAATATCTTTTGATAATCCATTATAAGTATAAGTAACAGGACGAATATTACCATCTCCGTCAATGATTGGATTATTGGCTTGTATAGTTTGCAAGGTTGTAACCAAATTTGACGGACTGCTAATCACTGGTTCTTCTATCGTTCCATCCGCTTTAAAAGCTAAAGCATAGGTCCAATTACCATCCAGATCTTTTTGATCTTTTAAATCGTGTGCATCATCACTTGTCATACTTGCATCATAAACATTAAGAGCTGTCTGACTATCTGATGAAATAACTGCTGCCTGTGGTACAACAACAATGTTACTATTAGTAGAACTTTTTCCCAAAGTCCAGCTCACAGGTATTTCTGCATATGATTTATCTTTTACATTAGTATCACTAGTTGTAGGATCTTGAATCGTATTACCTGCATTATTTATTGAACTTAATGGATCACCACTCGTCGTAATATCTGTCATTACACCCACTCCTTTTAAACCAACAATTTTTTGGAGTTGTGCTTGAGTCAATGATGATGCATTTATTGCCGAACCTTTATTCGGTAGGATATAGTTTCCAGCACTTAGACTAGTGGTGTTATCAGTAGCCACATTTTGTACAATATAACTTCCATATATTGCTTGATCGTTTGTGCCATCTTGTTGATTTCCTACAAAATAGTCTCTCGTACCAAAGTTACGTGTAGCACCAGTAGTTCCAGCATTGACATCAAAATTAGGATTAGTTGATGGATAATTATTTAAAACCTTTCCATCAAATGCCGTGGCTGTTCTAGATTTTATGTAATATGGTGCTTTAGCGGTGAAGCTAAAAGGAGCTGTTGTGCTATCACTATATCCCATCACATACATTACTTTGATCGAACTTGCATCAGTATCAGATGCTACCGAGGCCCATGCTTGCATCGTTTGACCAGCAACGGGATTCCCTGTTGTAACATTAGATTTTAAATGATGTTGCCAATTTCCTGAATCTGCATCACCAGTTGTATTATATACACGTACCTGCCCTGGAACAACATAACCAATCCAAGTTGGATTACTTGGGGTGGAGAGGGAAGACATTGTATAATCTCCTAAAAATGCATAATTTTTTGCTGAATCTACACCAGAAAAATTATTAGGACTAATATTTACTGCACCAGATTTTGTAGAAGTATCTCCACCATTAAACGTCAAAATTGGGAATGCCGCTTGTGTTCCCCAATAGGCTCCATTATAGGTATTACTAATACTTGTTGGTGGATTACCGATCGGCTTCCAAAATAGATTACCCTTATTGGTTGAAAGATCTAAATCGGATAAATTAATCAATCCAGATGTTTGGACATAGGGTGTAGAAAGTGTTGCATTTGGACAGGCAACTAATTGGCTTGCTGAGACAACAGATGAGGTTGAAGTAATTCCAAGAGTAGAATCAGTATCCATTTGAATCGAACCATGTTTAGAGTAAGTTGCAGCGTGGTTTGCTGCTGTAGCTCCACCTCCATTTTTAAAAGAACCTGCTACATTCACTACTGCTTTTTCAGTAATTTCTGCACTGTTAAAATTGATAAGTGAACCATTTATGGTAATTGGGTTATGTGAAGTACTATTTCCTAATGTAATAGCCGATTTATTGTTATTAGCTGCGGCAATCGCATCAGTTAGATTATCACTACTTCCTCCCGATGTTATCGTACCAGAAATGGTAGTACCATCCCCAATTTTTATATTCGTATTGTATCTTTGACCTGAAGCTGGCATGGCTACATAATTAGTTGCATAAACCGAACCTACAGTGTTGCCATCTGCATTAATGGTTATGTTGATTGTACCAACATTTGTATATGTACTATTTGAACCAGTTGACTGCCCGTCGCCGTAAATAACAGCACCATTTAAGACATTTCCGGATGCAGCATTTGCTGATATATTGACACTAATACTGTTATTTACTCCAGAACCAACGTGAGTCACAGTATTGTTATAACCTGCTCCTCCTGATAAATATGTACCAGAAGGAAGTTGGAAGCTTGAGCCAGTTGAACCAGTCAAATCAACATTTAAAGCTGTATTTCCTAAAATCGAAGATGCCCCATTAAAGAACGGACCTCCGCAAAGTTGTTTTGTTCCTGTTCTTGGCGAACCTGAGAAATCACCTCCATAAACATTGACTGTAGAATCACCAGCAATTGTCTCTACTCCAGCTTGGCCATAGTTTCCACCGGTAATAGCGTTGATATATCCGTTGTAAACATTTACTGTTGCACTTCCAGTATTATACAAATCTCCCCAAGAACCGCCTGACAAGAACCAATTAACTTGACCTTGATTGACTTGTGCTGTAGTATTTCCCCATTTTGTAGTTGCGGTATAACCACCACCTTCAAGAGTATCAACAATAGCCCCATTCAAAATATTGTATGAATTTCCGACCTGACTACCATTAGATTGACCTCCATAGGTCCAACGGGCAATATCATTATTGTGAATAAGATAGGAATTACCATTTTGTAAAAAGGCTTGACGATAGGTCCATACCGTTCCTCCGCCTCCCCATAAATCCCAGCCGGAATTAATGGCAGAACTTGTATCAGTTTTACCATAAGCAACTGTTCCTTGGGCTGCAAGAGTTGTTTCTGCAGTACCTCCCATGGCACTACAATATACTACTCCAGCACCTCCAACAGAATTATCAGCATTTGCCGTTCCAGCTTCTAAAACTGATTGTCCTTGAAGATACCCATTTGAACTTGCACCATATGAATAACCTGTCCAATCGTTTGCTCCACCACCCGATGTTGTTGACATAACACCTGATTGTAACCAAGTATAAACATCGCCATAAATTGCATTACTAGTAATTTTTTGGGCATTTGAAACTACAGTAGTAGATGGAATCTGTCCATAAGCTTTAGCATCTGATACACCAACTGCACTATCAAGACCAGTCTGACTGCCAAGTCCCCATTGTGATGGAGAAATTTTTAGAGAATCATGACCATTACCACCAACTATTCCATAAACTGCCCCAGCTGTTCCAGTTGTAAAAGCAGATTTAATATAGTTAGTAATATTAGCATATAATATCCCTTGAGCCGCGGTAGTGGAGTTGGTTGCCTGAGCATATGAAGCGCCTGTTCCAGCATTACCACCTGTAAATAAAGCTTGACCCGTTGTGAAGGATGATGTATTGTAACTATTTGAGATAACATTTCCGGCACCAGATGTCCCTATATTCCCTTGGAATGAACCTCCGTTAAAAGTTGATGCTGGACCACCAGCACCATTTATATTACTAGTTGCGCCAGTCCATCCTCCTGCCCCACTTAAAGTATTATAGATTGAACCACTTATATTTCCATAAACTGTTCCACCTTGATAAAGTTGGTATCTTGCACTTCCATTTGTTGAGTTAACATAAGTTGTAACATTCCCATTCACATTAACAGGAGAATTAGAAGTACCAATTCCAGCACCGTAGATATTTGTTATCTGAGAAGCAATAGCTCCACTTATATCAAGGTTTGTATTCCCTGAAATTGTTGCTCCTGATGCACTTCCACCAGTTACACTATTTATAGTAGATGATGACTGGGCAATCGTAACATGAGTATTACCAGATATTGTTCCAGCCGATGCATTACCACCATAGATATTCCAGCCCGCAGTACTTCCTGTTGCTCCAATATATAGGTTTGTATTTCCAGATATATCACTATTGTCCGTTCCACCATAAATGTTAGGAGCACCAGTTATCCATGAGCCATTTGTCGTTGCAAATGCATTCCCTTGGGCATAAATATTATCCCCACTTGCAGCTACGGTTACATTGCGAAAAATAGTTGGAACTCCAAAATAGACATTTGAAGGTAAGGTTACAGTATAATTTGTTCCTGAGGGCTGAGAACTATTTGAGCTCGTAAGTAGATCGGCTGGATTTGAAATCCAGGTTAAACTTTTAGCATGCCCTTTTAGTGTGCTAAATGTCATATTAGTCGTACTTGGATTAGAAACTACTGCTTTTAGGACTGAATTACTGAGTGTTGTATTAGCTCCATAGTATAAGACAAAATCCGAAGTGCTAGCATTAGTTGCACTATACATTGCATAAAGCGCTTGTTGAACACCAGCATCTGTAGTTGGATAACTTCCTATAATTGTTCCATTTTGTACAGCAGTAACTTGATTGGTTGGTAACGTTAGATTAGAGATAGTTTGTTGCCATCCAAAGCTATTAGGCATTATCGCATCTTCAACTGAATTTTGTGGAAGTGGAGTACGACTTGGTTGTGAAACTGAATTTCCATTGAAAGTAGTGCCACTGGGACTCACGCTTTGACGATTTATAAGTGTCTGAGTTGCTGCTGACACCCCTTGAGAAGAAAGCATCTTTTCAAGAGAATTTATCTTAACATTTTCTTTATTACTTTCTGAAGAAAATCCATTAAAATTTATAGTCGGTAACAGTGATAGCAACATTATAAAAGTCACAAGTTTAAATTTATATTTTCTTTGCATGAAATCTCCCTTGCTTGTTTCTCACCACTAAAAATATTAATTAGATGGTGTATCGTCAAGTGTCCAGGTTAAATCCGCTGTATACTTGGCTGCACCTGCCACACCTGCTGGAACAGAAAGTTTGATGGCTGTGTCTTTTGTAGCTCCATCTTTTCCCCCAAAGTCAAGCAAACTATTACCAGAGCCGTGACCAGCCGTTGCTCCCAATATTGTTGCCGATTGTACTCCAGGTGTCAAAACTGTAGTAGCTGAAGAGATATCTGCTGGGTTTGCTGTACCAGCTCCTTGAATCTCAGCATCACCTAGAGTCACTGTTGCTCCTGTTAATGTACCATGACCATTCGCTACTAAATTGCTATCTGCTGTTGTGAAGTCGGTCATTTGAACTTTTAAATTCCAACCTGAGAAAGTCCCACGATTATCTGCAACTTGAACATAGTTGGTACGTGTCGTATTATCGTCTAATTTTTGTGCAGCAGCATTGTAGACTTCTGCTTTATTGCTTACAGGATGACTTCCAAAATCAAAACTTGAAGCATAGACAATAGTTAAACCACTATCTGGCATTGTCGGTCCTACTGGATTAACGCCATCTGGCTCCGTTGGTTTTACTGGAACAGTTGGGTCTTGCGGGTCAACTGGACCTGTGGTATCTGTTCCGGCGGTAAAAGTCACCTCTCCTTGCGTGCCATATGATTGTGTTGTAGCTGCACTGGCAAGTTGTGGAGTTACTGATGTTGCTAATATTCCTAAAGTTGCTAGAGTGAGATATTTTGTTACTGATTTAGACATATAATGTCCTCTTTTCTATAATAATGTGTGTTACAAATTAATTTGGCACGTTTGTCGGTAAATCAGACAATATCCAATTTAAAGTTGTAGTGTAAGCAGTTGCATCCTTGGGGGTATCTCCAGGAACAAATAATGAAACTGCTGTTGTTAAGCCCTCTTCAGTGACCATTGAATCGTTTCCCCAGCGAATTACCCAAGTTCCAGCTCCTTCGCCAGTTGAGGCAAGAGCTACTTGAGTTTCAACACCGGGAATAAGTCCCGAAATTGTTTGTGTTTTGGGAGATTTTTCATTAGTAAAAGAAGCTGTTTCTGAACTTTTTAAATTAATCGTTGCTCCTTTAAGTACTTTGTACTTCTGAGGGCCTGAGTCAATTTGAGTAAATTGTGTTTTTTCGACTACTTTTAAGTTCCAACCGGCAAATGTTCCTCGACGATCGGTTACTTGAACATAATTCGGTGTTAAAACTTCAGAATCAAAATACTTTTGGGCTTTAGCTAAATATGTTTGATCTTTATTAGAAATTTTATGATTCCCAAAGTCAAAACTTGAAGCAAAATCAATTGTCAGTGAGCCATTTCCCCCTGGATTAGGCTTTGAACCATCTGGATTTTGTGGAAATACAGGTAAAGTTGGATCAGGTTTGTTAGGATTAACAGGGGGTTGAACTCCGCTACCTGGACCAAAACCAACTATTCCTTGCGAATTATAGCTTTGGACTTCTGCTGCATTAACTCGAAATTCCAATCCTAATGTCATTAAGATGAGAGGTATACTTAACCATCTTATTTTTTTCACAGTACCCTCCTTTTCATAGTTTAGAAATTATAAACATTTAATTTCCTGGGGTATTCGTTAAGGACCAAATTAATTGTGTCGTATATGACGTCGCTTTATTTGTACCAGCAATAACTTTAAGACTGATTGGTGATGCTGTAGAAACTGCTTCATTACCCAGATGCGCTCCACCATTTTCTTGGTAATCTGCATTAGCTCCTAGACCATATACCCAAGTTCCCATCCCTTGATTTGGACCTGCTCCTAAAATTTTGCTAGCAGCTGTACTAACAACAAAATTAGTGTTATTGATATAACCGGGTTTTGCAGCAGTGGTTCCATCGGTATAACCTTTACTAAAAGATAGTTCTGCTCCGGTTAGCTTTTCTCCTGAAGTATTTTGAAATTGATCGGATTCTGCAACAGTCAAGGTCCATCCATCCCAGGTTCCGCGTGTATCAGTAACTTGAACATAATTAGGACGTGTCATATCAACTGCACTTCCATCTTTATCTTTGCTAATCCACTGCGCATGAGCAAAGTATGTGGCATCCTTTGAAGAAATTTTTTGTGTTCCAAAACTTAGACTTGAAGCAAAATCGATTGAAAGTGCTCCTCCTGTTCCGGGTGTTGGGTCGGTACCATCAGGATTTGTTGGTCCTACAGGGACAGAGGGGTCTAAAGGATCAACGGGGTTAATTCCAGTATTATCCCCTTCAGCAAAGTTAACATAACCATTTGATGTATAATCTCCACCGGTGCTTGCGGCATCAGCTTCACTGGCAATTATTGGTCCCACGATTAACGCAGCAGTTAGTAGTACCGTTGATTTTAATAAAATTTTATTCATTTATTCTCTCCTTTTATCAAAATCAGACTTATGGTGCTGGTGTAACCGCAGATGTATTTCCATCCCAATCATTTCCTGGAACGGCTTGCAAGCTCCAATACAAATCTGTAGTATATGGTGCCGCTTTCTCAATCAAACCTGCAGGAACAGCCAAACTAATTGCTGATTTTGTCGCCACTTTAGTATGATCTGTGGTATTGGCTGTATCAACTGAACTTGCATCATAGGCATCTACATCACCAAAATTATATAACCAAGTTCCTGCTCCTTCATTTTTTGCAGCTGAAACTAGTTTTGTTGCTACTCCTGGTGTGAGCGTTCCTGAAGCGACAACATCACTTGGCTTCCCAGCGGTAATACCATTTCCTCCAAGGAGAGTGCCTCCGGTAAAGCTAATTTGTGCACCACTAAGTGCATATCCAGGATCTGTTGATGTTCCAGTAGTCATATGAAGATCTGAAGCTTGTGTTAAACTTAATGTCCAACCTGATAGCTCACCTGATTGGTCTGTTACTTGAGCATAGTTAGGCACTACTTTTACAACGTTAGATTGATCTTTTACCATATCAGGATGTGCATAATAAGTTTTAGATTGAGTGGAAATTGATTGGGTTCCGAAGTAAAGGGTTGAACCATAATCGACAGTAAGATTTCCAGAAGCACCTGGAGTACCTGGGTCTACTGGTGTTACAGGATTAGTTGGGTCTGTTGGATCAAGAGGGTCGACTGGACCAGTTCCTGCTTGTAAAGTCAAATTTGCACTTGAAGTGTAATCCCCTCCTGTAGTCGCCGCACTAGCGGTTGTGATTATCATAGGGGCAGAAATCAATATGCCGGCAAGAAGTGTTGTTGATTTTAAAATTAGTTTATCCATTAAGTTTCTCCATTTGTTTTATCCTTAAAAAAGGTGCAGTAATCGACTATTATTTATTTCCTATAAAGTTAACCTCCCTCTTTCTTTTTTATAAACTATTATGCTTGCCAAAATTAATAAGCCAACATAACTAGTTACCATTGATGAGAATTCCATATCTCCTGTTTTTGGGAGTATGGTCTGAGTAATTGGAGGGTCTTTTTTAGGATTTTCTTTACTACTTGAACTCGATTCTGGTCCTACCCAATTTCCCGTAAATCCAACTTGACCTTTTGTATCATAACTTGTTGTATCTGCTGAACCCATGGTCGTCAATAAATTTGACGATGAGAATAGCAATAAAATAATTAATACTAATTTTTTCAATATTCTTTCCTTTCTTAATATTTACATTTACAAATTTTTATCTTTGTAATCAATAAAAGACCTCTCTTTCTCTATAAATTCTAATGTAATTTTCAGAAAAACTTCAATTTTTCGGAAATTTTTTCATTGTATTGCAATGTTTTTGCTCAATTTTAGGTCTTGATTTGTTTAGGTAATTGAGTAATGTGTAATTTTACAGATATATTTTTTAATAATCGTGTAGTTAATCTTGTACAAAATAATTAATTATTATATAATATAGTTGTATGTATCTAATTTTTTTAGTTACAAAGTAATTCTAGAGTGAAAATTTGATAAGTTAACTAGTGTTCTTTACGAAAAATTGAAGTTTTTCGGAAAGAAAACCAATAATTAGAGTTTTTTTCTGTTATTTTTTCTAATTCATCTTTATATTTACTAAAAAAAACAATTTATTACTTCATAAATTGTTTTTTAGTATCATTTAATTGTTTTTTAATATGAAAAAAAATAGTATAAAATTTCCCAAAAGTGATACAATGATAAGAAACATTTGAAAATCAACCACTTCTTCTGTCAGTAAAATTTACTAGATACTTTGCTGACAGAAATTTTTAAGGATTTTATACCATGAGTTTTATAAATATTGTTATGTTGCCTGATTTCATCAGTGTTATTTCAGATGGACAAATTACAACCAACGAAGTTCTTACCCAAAGTCATTTTAAAAAATTTGAAAGTAATCCAAATGGGTTTGTTGTTGGAATTACCGGATTTGAATTGATTACCAATAATATTCGCAAGAAATTTTATTATCAACCTAATTTAAATTTTGAGGAAGCTGAACTTTTGCTTAGGGCTGAACTTGAAAAATATAAAAGTAAGCAAGTTAATTTTGGTCAACATATTTCTTTTAATGCTGTCATTGCTGGTTTTCCTATTGAGAACCCCAAAGTTCCTAAAGCTTTAAGTTTTCATGTTGCAAATCAAAACATTTTTGAACGCTACTATGAAAAATCGGCAATTCTTTCTTTGATTCCCGATGATATTTCTTTTAACCCCAATCAAATTATTACTGATAATCTGAATAAATCTTTGAATATCACTCCTACTTTTCAAGTTCAAACCCTTCAACGTAATGCACTCTATAAAGTTGCTGACCAATCCAAAACGGTCAATAAGGTTATTTTTCAAGAAATAATTGAACCTAAAATTACTGACAGAAATCACTATTCTAGTTGTCAGTAAAAAAAAAGACTGAATTAATCAGTCTTTTTTTCATCGTTTTTCTTTTGATTAGCCTTTGATAAAGTCAATTTACCATGAGGATTGTATTTCTTTAACAAGTCATCAATCCGTTCATCGGTCCAATAATCGGCTGAGGCAATAAAATTTCCGTCTTTGTCACGGTCACCAATAATTTTAAATCCCATTTTTAATCTCCGAAAATATTGAAATTTTTAATCTACAAATTCAAATTCAAATTTTTGAATTCTAACGTAATCGCCATCCTTGGCTCCCATTGAACGAAGTGTTTCGTCAACACCCATCGCGCGCATTTGGCGAGCAAATTTCATAACTGATTCATCATGATCAAAATTAGTCATGATAAAGAGTCTTTCAATCTTATCACCAGATAAGCGCCATCCACCATCATCATCACGAGAAACTTTAAATGGTTTTTCTTCTTCTTCAAAGCCGTAATAAGCTGTTTCATCCGCTAATTCATCTTCATTATAAAGTAAGAATTCTGGTGTTTGTGCAAGTAATTCACTTGTGCGTGCAAGCAAACCTTGAAGTCCTGTTTTAGTCAGGCCAGAAACTTCAAAAATTTCAGGCATTTCTTTATCAGGACCTAAATCAGCAGCTAATTTTTCTTTAAATTCAGCTAAACGTTCGGCAGCTTCTGGCATATCCATTTTGTTGGCAACAATAATTTGTGGACGTTCCATCAAACGTAAATTGTAAGATTCTAATTCATCATTGATTGTTTTGTAATCTTCGTATGGATCTCGTCCTTCAAGTTCTGACATATCGAGAACATGAAGAAGGACACGTGTACGTTCAATATGACGCAAGAATTGAATTCCAAGTCCTGCACCAGAGTGCGCTCCTTCAATCAATCCTGGCATATCTGCCATAACAAAACTATCTCCATAACCTACTTGAACCATTCCAATATTAGGAGTGATTGTTGTGAAATGGTAAGCGCCAATTTTAGGACGCGCATTTGAAACAACTGACAATAATGTTGATTTACCAACAGATGGAAAACCAACTAAACCAACATCTGCTAAAACACGAAGTTCCAAAAGTAGAATTTTATCTTCTCCTGGTTCTCCATTTTCTGCTACCTCAGGTGCTGGGTTACGTGGTGTGGCAAAGCGAATATTTCCACGACCGCCGCGACCGCCTTTAGCAACCGCAAATTCTTGGTCTTTTTCGATTAAGTCAACTAAAACATCACCAGTTTCGTTATCTTTAACAGTCGTTCCTTGAGGAACATGAACAATCAAATCTTCGGCTCCACGACCGTGCATTCCTTTGTTCATCCCTTTTTCACCTGGTTTACCACGGAAAATACGGTTATAACGGAAATCCATCAAAGTTGACATTCCTTCATCAACTTTAAAGATTACAGAACCGCCTTTTCCCCCGTCACCACCGGCAGGACCACCATCTGGAACATATTTTTCACGGCGAAAAGCAACTGCACCATCGCCACCTTTACCAGCTTTTACTTCAATTCGTGCTGTATCTAAAAACAAAGACATACAGTTTCTCCTCTAAATTTTCTTTATATAGTTTATTTATTATTTTTCCACAAAAATGCGTGCTATCTATTATAGCATTTTATCAGCTTTTTTTATAGCTTACTCTGTGCTAAAAAAGTGACAATCCTAAATTATCACTTTTTTTATTTTTAATTTGAACTTGTTGTTGTGCTTTGAGCAGTATTTTCACTACTTGCATCAGTCTTTTTCGCATTTTGAGCAGAAATAGATGCTGATTTTGAGGTAGATAATTGTGAAAGATAAGCATCATAAGCAGCTTTTGGCTTCGTATAAATACCAGCTTCCATATCTACAACTTGTGGTGCTTGAACTTGTTTAGCAACACTTGGATAATATGGCAGGCGGTCAGCTAATTGACTCAATGAAACCCGAACCTGATTTCCGTCACTCATATCAATGGCAATGAAATCTTTCGTCGCATCTGTAGGAGTTTTAGTAACATTAGTCATCAGTGATTTTATTGCTGGTTTAAGCGTTTCATAAGCATTTACAAAAGTTTTAACTTCTTTGTCATTAAAATTTTGTAAAACTGGCAATTTCTCAAGCTTAGTTGCATCAACTGGTGTTGTAATCACGTAACCGTTATTTAAGACAAGGTAAGTTTGATCATTACGTTTGACATAGACACTGTTTGTATGTTCTTTTACAATGGCCTCAAAGCGATTAGGAAAATGGTAATTGATTGTAACGGCAGAAATTCTAGGGAATTTTTGTTCGATTGTCGCTTCAATTTTTTCCTTATTATTTAGGATATTAAAAATACTATCGCTTGTTTGAATTCCTGAAGCTAATGCAACTTGTTCGCTACTTTCATTCGCATTTCCAGAAACACTAAAAGTTGATATTTTGCTGAGAGGTGAAATCAAATAAAGAGAGCCAACGAATACCAGAACAACAATTGCTAAGGCTGGCCACATTTTCTTTAAAAGTGGAGCTGAACCTTTAAATAAAGAAGAAAATCTCGAAGGTCTTTTGATTTGCTCTTCTTCATACTCATATTCATTCTCTTGAGAAAGTTGTTCTAACTGAGCAATAATTTTTTCATTTTCAATCGGAGCTTCGCTTGATTGAGTTTCTTCGTTATTAGTCTCAAAGCCTTCTTCTAACAACTCAGCTGACTCAGCTTCGTCTCTAGTGTCATCAAAGTTTTTTTCAGTTTTTGGGAGACTTTTAAGAAAAGGTGAAGAAAAATGAACCTTTTTAGGTTGATTTGCTTTCTTTTCTTTTTTGGCTTCTTCTGCTTTTCTTTTCTGATATTCAAGATGTTTTTGCTGCCAAGGGGTTAAGTTATTATCTTTTTCACTCATTTATTTACTAATTTCTTTCACTAGATTGTAAAGGCGTTGGCTAGCATCTGGAACGCCCGCTTTTAGACTAGCTGCTTGCATTTCTTGATACTTCTCATTATTTTCGAGTATATTTGAAATAGCTTCAACCAAAGTTTGACCCGTTAGGTCTTCGTCTTTGATGATAATAGCTGCACCTTGGTCAACGTATTCTTGAGCATTTTTAGTCTGTTGGTCAGCTGTCACATTTGGACTTGGGACATAAACGGCTGGTAAGCCTAAAGCGGTCACTTCAGCAATAGTTGTTGAACCAGACCGTCCTAAAAAGAGCTGACTTTTTGCTAAAAGTTCTGTCATATTATTAATATAAGGACGAATATCTAAATTAGAATTTTCTTTATATTGATTAAAAGTTTCCTTGTAATCATCATAATAAATCTCTCCTGAAGCATAAACGGTTTTAAATGAACGTTGTGCTAATTCAGGAAGGGCTTCAATAAAAGCATTGTTAAGTTTTAAAGCGCCACGTGAGCCACCAAAAATAACAACGGTTGGCTCTTCAAATTTTTCTACTTGAGCCGCTGCATCTGCAACTTCTTGTGCCCTTGGATTTCCAGTAAAAGTCGTTTTGCTCGCTGGAAAATATTGTTCTGCTGCGTGAAAACCTACTGCAATTCGGTCAACTTTTTTAGCAAGAAAACGATTAGTTATTCCTGGGAAAGAATTTCCTTCATGTATAATTGTTGGAATTTTTAATTGCGCAGCAGCATAAACAACTGGCCCTGCCACATATCCACCAGTTCCCAAAACAACATCCGGTTTAAATTCTTTCATAATTTTTTTAGCATCTGAGACAGATTTAAAAAACTTATAAGCTGTTTTTAAATTTTGCGGACTTAGTGAACGACGTAATCCTTGGATATCAACTGTTTTTAATTTAATTCCTGCTTGAGGGACAATTTTTGCCTCCAAGCCTTTTTTCGTTCCAATATAAAGCACTTCTGTATCTGGTTCTACTTTTTCCAAATACTTAAGGAAAGCTAGCGCTGGATAAATATGACCGCCTGTGCCGCCACCTGTAATGATAATTCGCATGTTTGTTTTTCTCCAATAGTTTGGGGATTCTCTGACAAATATTTTTGTACCCAACTTTCATTAAATCCTGTTCTCTAATAAACAAGAAAATAACGATAGAAATAAAGTACAAATTAAATCTGATAGCTGTCAGCAAGATGAATCGTAATTATTCTTTCTGTCAGTAAAATTAATTTTAACATAAATTAATTCAATAGTTGTCAGTACTTTTATTTTTTCAAATTTTCAAAGGCTTGAATGAATAAATCACCGCGTTCTTCAAAAGTTTTATATTGGTCCCAACTTGCACAAGCTGGACTAAGTAAAATTGTATCTCCTGCTTGCGTTTGAGGTAGAATTTCTTCGAGGCCTTTTGCAACATTTTCACTATCAAAAACGGGAATATTCAATTTTTCTGCAGTCAAACGTAATTTATTTGCTGTTTGACCAAAAACAACCATTCCTTTCAAATCTTGCAAATCTTTTTCTAACTCTTCAAAACCATTTCCACGATCAAGTCCGCCAGCTAAAAGCCAAAGTTTACTATTATCAAAACCAGAAAGTGCTTTTTGAGTAGCCAAAATATTGGTTGCCTTGCTGTCGTTATAGACTTTACGACCATCAATTTCGCCAAGATATTGCAGACGATGTTTTACACCAGCAAAACTTGTCAGTACTTCTACAATCGCTTCATTTTTTGTTCCTTGTAATTTTGAAGCTACAATGGCTGCTAAAGCATTTTCTAGATTATGCTCACCAGGAAGTGAAAGTTCAGAAACTTCCATGATATATTCATCATTAAAATAAATTTTTCCATCTTTAGAATAAGCACCATTAACTTTTTCTTTTGTTGAAAAAGCAAGAACAGTCGCTTTCGTTTTGTCAGCCAAATTACGACATTTTTCTTGATTAAAATTGAGAATCAAGAAATCATCTGAGGTCATATTTTTTTGAATTCGCCATTTTGCAGCTTCATAGGCTTTTTGCGAACCATGATAGTCTAAATGAGCTGAAAATAAATTTGTAATTAAGGCAATTTTAGGGCGGAAGTTATCAATGCCCATCAATTGAAAACTTGAAAGTTCCATCACTAATGTATCAGAAGCACTCGCTTTTTCGGCTACTTCTGATGCTGGAAAACCAATATTCCCTGACAATTTTGCTGACTGACCATCGGCATTTAAAATATCAGCAATCAATGTTGTCGTCGTTGTTTTCCCATTGGTTCCGGTAATTCCAATGATTGGAGCTTCACTGATGAGATAAGCAAGTTCAACCTCAGTAATTACAGGAATATTCAATGCTTCAGCTCGTTCAACCATTGGGTTATCATAACGAATTCCTGGATTTTTAACCATTAGTGCAAAATCTTCATCCAATAAATCAATAGGATGACTCCCTGTGATGACTTTAATTCCTTCTTCTAAAAGTAATTGCGCTTCTTTATTTTCTTCAAAAGGTTTGCCATCATTGACCGTAACAATCGCACCCAACTCATTGAGCACAAGGGCAGCAGCCATTCCAGAACGGGCAAGTCCAAGAACTAAGATTTTTTGATCTTTAAATTTCGTTATTTTTTTCATTTTCTATTCCTTTTTAAGTTGTCAGTAAAATATTTCACTGACGACTTTATCTAATCTATTTTACCCCTAATCGGGCTTTTTTTCAACAGTCTTATTTACTGACAAGTCTGTCAGTAATTTTTTCAAAAAAATACAAAAAGCTGACCTATTTGTCAGCTTACTTTTCAATAAGATAGAACTCAGCAAGAAGAATCATTTCTAACCTAGAAAAGTCGTTGTTAGCTTTGCTGACTTACGAAATATGCTAGTTGTTACACCGAGAGTCAGCAGTAGTGAATCTGGAAAGATAGTCTCCAAGCATCTACACTTTATCCTGTTATAAAGTATGAGACTTAGAGCGTAATAAGTAACACAAAATAACGATTTGTTTTGCTTGATTCTTACCGTATTATGACCGAACTCAGTGGAAACAATAATTTTCCGATGAGTGAGAAATAAGGTATCTAGCAAGAGCACCCATTCACGCTTCAAAGCGTTATAAGCAGTGATACTTAGAGCGCTTGAGCATCTTCTTCTGAGGTTCTAATTCGAATTACACGCTCAACAGGTTGAATGAAGATTTTACCATCTCCCACTTCGCCCGTTTGAACTGCTTTAATAATCACATTAACAATATCATCAACTTTTTCATCGATTGATACAATTTCTATCTTTAACTTTGAAAGTAAAGTAGTTTCAATTCGTTGACCACGAACATATTCTGTAAATCCTTTTTGTTCACCATAACCCAAAACTTGAGAAACTGTCATCCCATGCACCAAGCCATTATCTGATAGGGCTGCTTTCAAATCTTCTAATTTATCTGTCCGAATAATCGCTTCAATTTTTTTCATATTTTTTCTCTCTTTGTATCTTACATTTTTACTGACAGACTTGTCAGCATACTTCAAAGACATCATTCAAAATTGATTTTACTGACAAACTCACAATTTTATATAAGAAATATCTGTCAGTAAAATTAAACTTAAGAATCCAAACCTAAGAAGGTTGGATAAGCAGTTTCTTCGTGCTCACTGTCGTCAAGTCCAATAGCTTCAGCACGGTCAGATACACGAATTGGCATAAACAAGGCAATTACTTTAATAATGATCCAACTCACAAGAGCAGTGAAAACAACTGTGAAGACAACCGCAGATACATTAGCCAAAAGCAATTTCCCAGAGCCATAGATTAAACCAGCGTAGCCTTTTTCTGGTGCCAAAGCCGGCGTTGCAAAAATTCCTGTCATAATTCCGCCAAACATCCCGCCAATACCGTGACAACCAAAAGCATCTAAAGCATCATCATATCCCAATTTCTTTTTAACTACAGAAATCATAAAGTATGATAAAGGACTAACCAAAAGTCCAATAATCAATGACGACCATAAAGAAACAAAACCAGCTCCTGGAGTGATGGCCACCAAGCCAACTACCGCACCAGAACAAGCACCAACAATTGAAGGTTTACCAATCAATATTTTTTCAACAATCATCCATGAAAACATTGCTGCTGCAGCTGCTGTATTGGTCGTCATAAAGGCGTTAATTGCCACACCATTGGCAGCAAGCGCTGACCCAGCATTAAATCCGAACCAACCAAACCATAGGAGACCAGCGCCCAAAACAACAAAAGGAATATTATGTGGACGATAATCTAAACGTTCGTAGTCTCGACGTTTTCCAAGTACTAAAGCAAGTACAAGTCCTGTCACCCCACTTGAAATATGAACAACATCTCCACCTGCAAAGTCAATCGCATGAATTTGAGCCAAAAATCCACCGCCCCAAACCATATGAGCCAAAGGATAATAAACTAAAATTAACCAAGCAGTCATAAAAATCAAAATTGGTGTAAATCTCATTCTTCCAACAACAGATCCCGTAATTAGAGCTACTGTGATAATCGAGAACATCATTTGAAAACCAGAAAAAAGTCCATCTGGAATATGATTAGCAGGGAAAAGTGAATTTTTAGCCATATCCACACCATTCATAAACAAATGGTTAAAATCACCAAACCAATTATTGCTTCCTGAAAATGAAAATGAGAAGCCAAAAATTACCCATAAAATAGAAGCCAGAGCCATTGGTGCAAGAGACATCATCATTGTGTTTAACACATTTTTTCGGCGTCCAAGCCCTCCATAAAAAAATGCTAATGCAGGCGTCATCAAAAATACCAATGCCGCACAAATTAAAATAAATGCAATTGAGCCTGTGTCCATAAAATTTCTCCTTTAAAAGTTCGAGATTAAAACAGAATATTTATCAATATTTTCTGACAATTTAATCATGTAATAAAATATAACACAACTTTCTAAACAAGTCAATTATTTTTGCATTTGATGTCACAAAACATAACATACGTCGCAAAAAAAGAACTGCCCTTTAGCAATTCTCTTATTCTTTATTTTATTTTCGGGAATTTTAGTGTAAAAGTTGAACCAAGACCCAGTTCTGAATTTACCTCAATTTCCCCTTGATAATTTTCTGCCAATCGAGCTAAAATTGATAAACCTAAACCAGTTCCACCAATTTCTCGATTGCGAGCCTTGTCCGCTCTAAAGAAACGCTCAAAAAGATGATTAATATCTTCTTCTGAAATTCCAATTCCTTTGTCAGATACACTCGTAATGACAAACTGTTCATCCTCAGAAACAGTAATCACGATTTCTTTACGATCATCAGGAGAGTATTTAGCAGCATTATCTAACAGAATTCGTAAACCTTGTTCAAAATGATTTTCTGAAATTCGCGCATGAGTGGGATAAATAAGCCGGTTATCAAGCACTATTTCAAAATCATCATGCAAAAGCTGAAAATTCTTAAGGGCCCGATTACAAACTTTTCCAACATCACAATCCAGTTCTTCACTTGATAAGTCAACATTTTCAAGGCGAGCAAGAGCCAACATCTCCTCAAGCATTTTCTTCATTCGATCAACTTCATCTAAACTTGCCTGCAAAGATTCATCTAATACTTCTGGATCATTTTTCCCCCATCGATTCAACAAGTTAATATGTCCATCCAAGACAGCTAAAGGTGTTCTTAATTCATGAGAAACATCAGAAACAAAGCGATTTTGCTGTTCAAGATATGCCTTCATCTTCAACATCATATCATTGTAAACATGAGCCAACTCTTCGATTTCATCTCCACTTTGAATTTCAATCGGTTCAAAATCATTTGTTGGATCATTTGCCATTTCTTGCATGCCCTGATAAAGTTTTTCCAATGGTTTCATAAAGTAATTAGCCATGAAATAACCAATCAACTGAGCGACAATCAAGGCAACAATTTCTAAAATTAACAAGACAATCAAAAGAAGATTAGAAATTCGATGATAAGTCGTCGTATCATAAAAAGCCTGTAAGTATCCCACAACTTGTCCTGTTGACTTAGAAATAATTTTTCTCTGAACTAAATAACCTGGATTTTCTCCCCGAATCTCTTTCATTTCATTATTAGCCTGATTCTGAAAACCAAAAGTATGTCGATTCGTTGAATACAATAATTTATGATTTAAGTCATAAATATAAAATGCTTTCCGTGTCCCAATGATACTACCCAAACTCATTCCTTCAGACTCACCATTTTGAATCTTTGATGTCGCTTCAATATATGTGTTCAAATTCGATGAATTCAAAGGAGCATCTGCTTTTTCTAAGACTTCCTCAACACTATCCATAGAGCGAGTTAATAATTGTTGTTCTTCTTTAATAAAAGAACTTATTGTCAATTGATAAGTCAAAGTAGCAAACAAAGTAAAAGTAATAAAACAAAAAACGGTGTTAGCAAAAGCCCACCTAAGCATGATAGACCGCTTAGCCGAACTTTCCTCTACCGTCTCTTTTTTCTTATTGAAAGTAAATAATTTTTTCATCTTATTTTTTATTTGCGTTCACGCATTACATAACCTAAGCCACGAACAGTTTGAATATAGCTATCTTGACCTTCAACATCAATTTTATTTCTAAGATAACGAATATAAACATCCACAACATTTGTTTCTGTTCCTTCTTCATATCCCCAAACTTGTGAAACTAAATGTTCACGAGTCACAACATCGCCAACATTTTGCATCAATGTCAAAAGGAGGTCATACTCACGACGTGTTAAATCAATTACTTTTTTACCACGATGAACTGTGCGATTCGTTTTGTCAATCACAAGATCACGGAAAGAAGTATTTTCAGCACGTTCAACGGCATGACCATGCTCTTCACGACGGAAGAAAGCACGAACACGCGCCAAAAGTTCCTCAATCGCAAAAGGTTTAGTGATATAATCATCAGCCCCAATATCAAGACCAGCAACACGGTCCATCGTTGAATCACGTGCCGTCATCATAATGATTGGTGTATCTTTTTCTTTTCGTAAACGACGGGCTACCTCAAAACCGTCAAGTTCAGGAAGCATCAAATCAAGCAAGATTAAATCATAATCTTTTGAAGTTGCTTCTTCAAGACCAGAACGACCATTATCTTTAATCTCAGTCGCATAGCCTTCATGTTCTAATTCTAATGAGACGAATCGCGCTAAATTCTTTTCATCCTCAATAATCAAAATTTTCTTTGAAGTCATATCATTCTCCTTTGTTAAAAAAACTGTATAATTCGATTTCTTATAATACTATTATAAGATAAATTTAATTTATGTACAAACTATTTGACGCTTTTTTTAAATTGTTTTCGCTTTCTTAGGCTTTAAGGCTGAAATCCTTTGAAAATGAGAGCTGTCTAATCAAATAATCCATTTAACCCATCAAAGGGAGATTTCTTTTCTTCCAATTTTTCTTCTTGTTGTTTGGCATAATCTTCTTCACTCAAAACAGACCAGAATTTACCAGCCGGCAACTCTTCTGCCTCTTCATCTTCAGCAAAAATTTGCAAAGGAATTTCCAATAAAAGATTATCAGTGATTGATTCATCTAAACTGATTAAATCTTTATCCAAAATAATAATCAAATCATTGTCTAATAATTCTTGATTCCCTCTCAAACTCTCTTCAGTCGCAAAAATTTCATTGACAAGAAGATCAATTGGATACTCGACTGGTTTTAAACTTCTTGACGAAGGTAATGTCAATACTGTTTTAATTTGATAATCTAAATAGAATAAATCATCATCATAAGCAATTTCACCTTTAACCTCAATTGGTTGACAATCCAAAATTTCTTGTGAACGTTTGAGCAACTCATCACGTAGACTTAATTCATCATTGAAACTAATTTGTTTTTTTTTCGTTAATTCATTTAAAGACCATTTCATCTTTTAATATTCTCCCACAATTTAATTATTTTTCTTTATTTTATCTTATTTCTATATTTTTTCATAATAAAAAGCTGTCAAATGACAACTTTTACAGGTAAAAATAAAAATGGTCGAATGACCATTTCTATTATTGTTTGCCGTATTTCTTTTCGAAACGAGCGATACGTCCGTCCGCTGCTTGGAATTTTTGACGACCTGTATAGAATGGATGTGAATCTGAAGAGATTTCAACACGGATCAATGGATAAGTGTTTCCGTCTTCCCATTCAACAGTTTCTTTAGAACCTTTAGTTGAACCAGTCAAAAATTTGAAACCAGTTGTAGTGTCCATGAAGACTACTGGTTGGTAATTTGGATGGATATTTTGTTTCATCGTTAGAATTTCCTTTCTGCCTTGGACTGTTTGCCAGACCAAAGTTGTACGAATACTTAAACATTCTATCAAATTTATAGATAAATTTCAAGTTAAAATTTTCTTTTGTCAAGAAAAAAACTTTACAAACTTTTCAATTCTTAAAAAAAGTAAATTTACTCCAATAAAAATTTTCTATAATAATATTTTCCGGTAGTATCTCTAGCATAAAGTCCAATCTTACGTTGATTAATTCCGAGTTCTTTTATTTTAGTTATCCACTCATTTTTAGCTATGAAATAAGTTGCATCTTCTTGCGGATTAAGTAAAATTGGTAGTTTGGCACTTTCGTACTCGAAATCTCTAGGCATCATAAATATTATTTTTTTCCGCCTTTTTCTTAACCAACTTTTTTGATAAAGACCGACTTCATAAATCTTTACGGGAACGGATCCAATATTTACAAGATCAATAGACCACAAAGATATTTTTTCTCCAGAGAATATTTTATAAGAAGTCCAATAGTCAACTTCTAATTTTTTTCGATAGTCTCTTCTTGCCAAATAAAGCGAAACAATAACTACAGCTATAGTTCCAATCGCACTCAAGGCCTCCCAGACATTTCCTAAATCGATAATCATGAGTCGCTCACTTTCTCATTTTATACTCATGATTTTATCATATCATTTAAGCCTTTTCAAAGGAAATCCTCTTTTTATTTTCTAGATTATTATTCCCTTTTCTCTCAAATTTTCTTTACAATCTTCAAGATAATCATTATTATGTTCAGGATAGATCGGGAAGGTTTGAATAACTTCTTCTAGTTCTATATAGACTTTAGAAGTTTGTCCCCGATATAAAGGATTTAGCCATTTTTCATCCGGATGATAGCCTCTTTTTCTCATTTCAGTCATGACTTGTAAATGATATTGAAAAAGTTTATAGGGCGAATAATTAAAAACATAATTTACTGTTGAATGTGGTTTCCCCCAGCCTTTTCCTCGAAGGGCACAACATTCACGATGCTGTCCCAAAAGTTGCTGTCTTGGAAGCTTTTTGATTAAAGCTTCATGCCAAAGTCTCATATCCTCCCCTTTCATATTTAGAATAGAAAAATTTTTTTATAAAAAATCCTCCCGAAGGAGAATTCTCTTTTCCCTATTTGAATCAGATATTAATTGTTGATTTCCGATTGTTCAACCGATGAGTTCTAGAATTAACAATTAATATCTGAAATAAAGATATATCTATTATACCTTGATAAAAGGATGCCCTCAAGTAATTTGATTAGCTGATTTTTTAAAGAAACCTATTTCCAATTACATAACGTAAGCGACTAGCTTGATCTTTGCTTAAAACTTGATAAGAAAATAAAGTACTATAACCTGTTCCTGATTGCGAAATTAATATTGAACCATCAGAACGAATTTTTTCTACAAAGGCAACATGACCGTAAGTGGCATCAGCTCCATCTTATACGCCTTAAAACTTACAGCACTATAGAGTTGCGGAGTTGATGTGACCTGATAACCTGCTTGATTTTGCCAATCCTTACCATTTCCCATATATTAGCCATAGTTAATTCCAAACTCTTTCGCTTGATTATAGACCCACCAAGTACATTGTTTATAAGCATAAATTTGGGTTGAATAATTATCAATATTCATTGGTTTATCAATCTTCCAACCCGCTGGAGTTCCAGGCAAACTGTCAGAAGACATTGTTTTCCAAGCAATAGCTCCATATTTCCAACCTACAGATAATAAACTATTCTGCTCAAATATATTTGTTGTATAGTTATGGGCACCTGACTGAGCATTAGGATTATAAGAAACATAAAGATTGACTGTTCCAGTTGAATAAAAGACAGGATTTGCATTATTGTCCCAACGCCAACCTAGATTGACCAAAGTTTTTGCTTCATATTTACTCAAGGTATAATAATGATCTCCACCTTTAACATTGGAATTATAAAGCCGATAAACTGATCTTTTCGAACTTGCTTTCACCTGAGTTCCATTAGCGATATTCCAAACACCTACTGCTGTTATTATACTAAGTAGCAAATAAACATTTCCCCTTGCCTTCAAATCCTCCATTTTTCCTAGTCTTATGCTATTTAAACTAATGTATTCTATTTAAACTCTATAATAGGCCACCTAAAAAGTTAAAACGGCAATTTCAGGAGCTACACCAAATCTGGCTGATAAATGAGTCGTTCCTATCCCGGTATTAACATAAAGTTTTTCATTTGTCCCTAACTGATAAAGTCCACCAGTATAGTTATTCGCATGGCTCATCAATGCCGTAGCTTTTTTTTGAATTTGAGGAATAAGTGGGACGTTTATTTGACCGCCATGACTATGACCAGAAAGAATTAATTCATAACCCTTATTTTGATATTGGCTAACTTCATCTGGCTCATGAGTCAATAATATATCATAACTCGTTTCAGCCATTTGATTTGGCGAGGGAAATTGCGGATTTCCTAACAAAGCATCATCCAAACCTGTGAATAAAATTTTCTTACCATTATCCAAAGTAAAAACTTGATTTTCATTTCTTAAAAGAGAGAAATCAGATTCAGCCATAATATTTGCATATTCTCTGACAGCTCCCCCACCATAATCTCGATTGCCCCAAATTGCAATTTTCCCATATTTTGCTTTCAGACTTTTTAACTTAGAAATAACAGCTTCATTTTCATTGTATTGCGAATAATTATCATATAAATCTCCCGAGAAAATAATAAAATCAGGATTTTGTTCATTTGTTTTTTGAATCACTTTATCTAATCGATCAGCATTAAAATCCTTTTTAATATGTAAATCGGATAACTGAACAATTTTCAAATTTTCTTTAGAATTTGTATTATTCACTTGATGCTCATTGACTACTAAACGGTAAGGTTCAACTTTAAAAGCATAGTAAAAGACTCCTATAACAGTACATATTATAAGAATAATAAGTGAAAATACTATTTTTTTAATTTTCATATTTCTAGATTATAACATATTGCGTATTTTTTAAACTTACAAAAAGAATTCACTTTTTCTAAGTGCATGCTACATATAATTATAGAAATGCGTAATCAATAGATTAGTTGAAATTTAAAATTTATAAACAAAAATTGATAAGGAAATTTGATTATTTTACCAGTAAATAAGTGAAGAACATTTTCTTCTCGATAAAAACTAACTTAGAAAAAACCTATCCCTATGCCTTTTTATTGTTAATATTTTGAGTATCACTTTGAATCTCAACTTCTAAAATACTTTGTATGCTTGATAATGCCTCTAAAAATATTTTATTCACTTTCTGAAGTAATAAAACTTGTAAGCGAGAGGATAAAAAAACGCCTAGATTAGTAGGCGCTTTAGGAGTATTTATGAAAAAGTTTATTTTTTGGAATAGATTTATTATAGAACTTATTTCTTAAATGAATAATAAAAAATAATTAATAACTTATACTTTTTTGAGTCTTCGGCTTCGGAGAAAATAAGAATCATTAACAGCCAATACAAGACAAGTTCCCTATAACTGAACTTCTCTAATTTAAGACCATATTTTCAATAACCTCAAAGTATTTTTAGTAAAATAATAGACAATTTTGTAAAATTGTCTTTTTAATTATTGAAATAATGTGTTAAAATGTATTTTATATCTTACAGGAGTTTTAAAAACGAAAAAATCAATTGTTGCATTATCTACATGTACTCTTTTAACATGTATACTATTAATTACTTTGCCTTCACCTTCAATGGCGGACCAACTCGATACTCCATCATCGGATATTTCTGCAAAAGTCGAACAAGAATGGTATGGTATTTCAACGATTGAATTTTTCAATATGGGACTTGACTCTGGAATTGTTGAAGTAACACAAGGTGACATTATCACTGGGAGGGCTACCTTCGGTTATTATGGTGGTGACTCCCTTACAACTCATGACATAATTGTGAACTCTAACCTTGACTATGTAGTTATTTCAAATATCACTATTGATAATAATTCCCATACGGTACCTTTGATATTATGATAGATACTTCTAATATTAGTTCTGGAAGCTAGACATTTCAACTTAACGTTACAGATGCACTTCCTGAAAATGATCGGCATGTAACTCCCTATTCAATAACAAATATTATTCAGATTAATGAGGCACCTAAGCCCGATCCAGATCCTGATACTGAACCTATTCAAAATTCTGAACCTGCTCCCTCTATAAATAAAAATACATTAAATATTTCAAAAGATTCTATTGTCTTGGATAACAAGATTACAAAAGCCTCAGAAGAAGAAAATATAAAAACATTACCAGAAACTGGTGTTAATAGCAATATAGATCTTAGTTTTGTACTAATCGGAATCATAATAATAAGTTCAGCAGTAACAATCTTATACAAAAATAGATAATAAAAAAACTCAGTAGTTCTGAGTTTTTTTATTATCTAACGAGCAATATACTGTCACACACTCAAAGACATTTATATCAATATCCTATTTTTTAAAATTATCCATGAGATCCATGCATTACCAACTTTTTTTGGTATTTACCAAAACTAGAAAACCTCCTATATTAAAGGGTTTATAGCACTTTTAATAAAATTAAAGATGCATAATTTTTTTCAGTTTTAGACTATTTCTGCTACTTTTATGCTACTTGTTTTTAGAGTTCTTGCTGAACTCTATCCAGTGATCGAACGGTTACTCGATGCGTTTTAGTAACTCCAAAAGAGTCATACATTCAAAATCATTACCTTCCAATTTTTTAATACCTTCTCTATAAAAATTTAAAATTCCTTCGAACTCCTTATCACTTGTATAATCATAGTCTTCATGAATGGGTTGATCAGCATGTACATAGTCAATAAAGACCCTCGAATCATCTTTATCCTTGATTGCAAAAACTTTAAAACTCTTGCCATAACAAGCCATATCTTCAATTGTATGTAGAATTAAATTTCTATTACCCATCACAATACCTCATGTTAAAATATAGTTTTATATGCTCAAACAGGAACTTAAACCTTCGCGGTTAAAAAAATCAACGAATCTGAAGTCCGAGCGTTTGCAAAGTATTACTAGCTAAATTAATAAATTTACGCTTTAGCTTGTCAACAATAATATTATACAATATTCTTCCAAAAATAAAAAACGCCAGCAAATGCTGACACCTATGTTCAAGACTTTAATTATATCATATATTTGTGAGTCACAATCTTATGTTTTGACTAGTTACAATGATATAATAATTTTTGTTATTATTAACAAACATTTTTATAGGAGAACTTTTTATGATTTGGTCACTTATTGTAGGCGCTTTAATTGGTGTTATTGCAGGTGCTTTGACTTCTAGAAACTCAAGTATGGGTTGGATAGTTACTACTATCGCAGGACTTGTTGGGTCTTTCGTTGGGCAAGCACTATTAGGAACATGGGGTCCATCACTTGCTGGTATGGCTCTTATTCCTTCAATTATTGGTGCAGTAATTGTTATTCTTATCGCTTCATTCATTATTAGAGCTTTAAATAACAAAAAATAATTTTTTAAAATCCAAAAGTAAAACCACTATTCATTATAGTGGTTTTTCATATTAATATAAAAATACCCGCCCTATGGCTGACGGGTACCCTTAGAAAAACACACTCCTACTTTCGTAGGAACACCTATATTATAAGTCTTATTTCTTAACCCAAGCTAAATATTTAACACGAAATAAAAAAGCCACTCCGAAGAATGGCTATACGAGGTGAGCAGGAGTTCTAAACCGCTCGGATACATTATAACATAAAAAAGCGCCCCAGTTAGGAGAGGGGCGCTTCGGAGTAAACTTTATGAAAGTTTTTTCGGAATAAATGTATTATAGAACTTATTTCTTAAACGAATAATAAAAAAACACCGTCACTTAGTCAAAAACGGTGTTATAGTTGCAAAACTACATACAGTATAACCTTTAATCAGAATTTTGTAAACAAAAACACCCTGCATGGCGGCAAGGTGTTCAAGCGTTTATAATTTGAATGTATTATTACTATACTCTTTGTATAATATAGTGTAAACTGAAACGACTTGTGAAATAAAAAACTACTCTATAAAAGAATAGCGCGAAAGTTATTATGAAAAAAACTTATTTTATAGGGGAACTACATTATATAATTTATACTTTTTACTGTAAAGAAAAACGCCTTCGCTTTGGAAAAGGGCAATTTATCTCTTCATAAATACTGAGCTATTTGTATTTGTGATTGGAATAGCATTCATGATTTCATCATTATAACAACATCAATAAAATGACGAAATAACATTTGTTAACAAAAAAAGCCCCAATTACGGGGAGTCAGTGTTAGAAACTTATTATACTAAACTTCTGAACAATAACAAAGAAAAACACCCTAGCCAAAAGGTGCTTTCTGAAACACTATTAAAATACTACTCGTAGAATTATTATATTACCATCACACTATTTTGTAAAGAATATTGTTTTGATTAAAATACCTTGCATAATCATTTACATTTTGATATTCTTTTTAAAAATATACTTGGAGAACAATATGAAAAAAATATTATTTACAATTTTAGCTTTAGGTTTTAGTTTAATCGTATTGAGTAGTTGTCAGGCTAGAAAAGATAGTTCGGATTGGCTACAGGGAGACTGGTATAGTAAGGACTGGAACGTAACTTATTCTATCATTATGCAAAATGAGGATGACTGGGTAATTAAGGATGGAGAGCATACCATTGCAAGATGTTCACAAGAATACACTGACGAAAATAACAAAAAAGAGATCGAACTTGTTAGTAAGAAAGGAACTGAATTCCATATCACTCCTCTTGATAAAACTCATATAAAATTTCAACAAATAAGTAAAGATGGCACATTAGGAACTACTGATGCAGTCGAGTTTGTGAAAAAACAATATTAGAAGACAGGATCAATCCCTGTTTTTTTGTTGTAAAGAAAAATGGAGATTTATTTATAAAATATATCAATAATTCGTATATACCAACCTTTCGTTGGAATTTTTTCTTGTTAAAACGCACAAAAGAGCCAAAATAAAAAAACTCATTTTAAGAAGTTTCTACTATATATTTATAGTTCTTGCTGGACTCGAACCAGCGACCGGCTATTTTTCAATATATTAAAGCAATTGCAGAAGTGTCATGCATTCGTATTATCGGCCTTCCAGATTCCCAATACCTTCTTTATAATAATTCATAAATTCTTCAAACTCTTCGTCGTCTGTATATAGATAATCATCGTGAATAGGCTGGTCTACATTTACATAATCAATAAAAACATTTGAATTCTTTTTACTCTTAATTGCAAAAACTTTAAAGCTTTTACCATAATAATCCATATCTTCAATTATACGTCCAATTAAATTCCTATTACCTTCACAATACCTCGTGTTAAATTATAGTTTAATATGCTCAAAGAGGGACTTGAACCCTCACGGTTTATATAACCAACGGATTTTAAGTCCGCAGCGTCTGCCAATTCCGCCATTCGAGCTGATAGTATATTATAACATGAAAAGTTGACGTTTTTAAAGAAAAAAGGTGAAATGGTTACATAGGGTATGCATGTTAACTTTTTACCTTTTTTTGATAAATATGTTAAGTTTTAAAGATAGATCACTTTTCAAATCCTCTAGTGCATCTTCTCCTTTTTTTACCATAGGAAGAATAATTTCTTCAAATAACCCTTTACCAGCTGTATAAGCTGCTCCAGATAACTCCTTTCCATTTACAACAGAAATAAGATGGTTACATCCTAACAGCAAACTTTCAATAAGTTGTTCTCCCGTATTAATGTTAGCCTTTATCGCTTTAGTTAAGCCTTCAGCATCCTTAGGGTCATAAATTAATCCCATAAATCCTCCATACTGTTTTTTTGTAATTAAATCACTTTAATTACAAAAAGGCAAAATTTTTTTCCAGATTTACTAATGCTTTGCTATGATTACAATGCATTGAATAACTCCTCAGTCATAGTTAACAATATCAACACAAACAATTTCAGAGATATCCACTAGTTGTCCTGTGACTAGTGGATTTTTTATAAGAAAATACCAGCAAATTGCTGACACCTATGTTTAAGACTTTCATTATACCATATTTGTTGAGGTCAACAACAATGAAAATCAAAAAAAGTACCCGGAGTAAGGGGTGCTTAGGAGTATTTATGAAAAAGTTTTATTTTTGGAATAGAGTTATTATAGTACTTCTTTCTTAAATCAAGCAAAAGAAAAATATGCCAATAACGGTTAGAGCATTTCTTTTGATAGCGTTCTCTTTTATTGGTATTCTTAAACTATCAATTAAGAAGGAAACCCGAAATGGTTGGGAGAATATTTTTATTTAGTGGGTTCAATCCCCGCCTCCTTCATTATTTACGCTAGAATTCTTTGCAATGTTTTACCTCTAGTTAAATATTTAAATTAGCCTACTAGTCCGCTGCTAGTAGGATTTTTTTGTAAAAAAAGCCCGTCTTGTGACAGGCATTTGTAAGAAATCCTCATATCGAAGAGAAATCAAGCACTACTCGTGGATAGTGCTCAAGGGGAGTAAGGTATTCGAACCCTCGCAACGATTTCTCGACCTAACGATTTAGCAAACCGTCCTCTTAAGTAACTCCCCAAAACTATAAACGGTTCTGACGGGAATTGAACCCGCGATCTTCGCCGTGACAGGGCGACGTGATAACCGCTACACTACAGAACCTAAAGGGGATGTGGGATTCGAACCCACGCACGCTTTTACACGCCTGACGGTTTTCAAGACCGTTCCCTTCAGCCAGACTTGGGTAATCCTCCGAACTACTAAATTAGTATATCATTTATTTTCTCATATAACAAATATAAAACACTAACGTAACGAATATATTACTTTTTCTTTTATAAAACAAAAAAGTCCTGACCGAAGTCAGGGTTAATTTTTATAATGTATTCGCATTTAATCGTCGTTGCAATTCTCTCACAGAATCAGATACTGGGCTAATTGTTCCGTCTTGTGTTGTTCCAAGATGTTTTTGTAGTGCTTCAATCGTAGCTTTGCCAAATAGTCCGTCTTGACCAATGCCTAAGAATCTTTGCAATGCTTTGACCACATTTGAACCTGTCAGTGATGAATCAAATTGTGCAGCATATATATTTTGATTAAAGGTTTGTTTGTACTGGTGACTAATTACTCCGTCTTTACCAGTTGTATCAAAGTATTCTTGCAACCGTTTAGCAGTCGCATTTCCAAATTGACCATCAATGTTTAACATAACCATTTGTGGCTTATTGTCAGTATTTCCTGAACCTGAGCCTGAGCCAACAATTTGATAAAAGTGATGTGGTAAGCGAGTACTCATATAAGAATCATTCGTATCAACCGCAATTCCATTGTGAGCGTAAGAACAGTGAATGAATGATCCATTGCTTAGGAAAATACCTGTGTGTCCGTCAGATCCAGCCGAACCTCCTGGAGTGCCTGAAATGAAAATATCGCCACGTTGTACTTCTCCTCGACTGATTTCCTTCAGTTTTGTTCCTGACATCCCAAACAAGGTTTCAGTATTTCCCATTGAACCTGCTGATAGAAACCCACCAGCTACCATTGAAAAGAATACTGACGAGCTGCAGTCATAACTATTAGCGCCCATTCGTGAAGTCATTGAGTAAGTGACTTTACCTTTACGAGCTTGCATCCAAGCAATCATATTTTCAATACTTGACATTATTCGCCTCCTTCTGTGAATTCATGGTCCATGTCTTTATAGATATTTGGTTGAACTTATACATTAGTTTTAACCAAGCTTGCTGTATCATAACCAATGGTTAAACTTCCGATTGAAGTTAATACAGAAATTAATGTCGCAAATCCTGCGATACTTAGGGCTTGAATCCAGTCAACACCAATTAAGCCAGTAACTCCTGCTCCCAATGCACCAATCATTGCTTGTGCAAATGTTTTAATTGCACGTTCTACTAAATCTTTAAAAAATATTTTCATGTTCTTTCTCCTTCAAAATTTGCTTAAAAAATAAATAACAATTGAAATCCCAAGACCAATCATATGGCCCCAAGCCCATTTGTTATTTGCTTTTATTTCTTTAATATCATCTGCATTGTTCAAAGCGATTAAATGAGCCTGTTCAGCTTTTTCTCTGATTGACTCATAATTATCAAGCTTTGTTTCTATTCTGGCCAACCGTTCAAGAACTTCTTGCCATGCTTTTTCCTCCATAACTTCCTTTCTATTTTATGATTCTGGGAATGGGTCTTTTGTTATATAAACACACGAAGCAGAGAGCATGTAGTCGGATGTAGTAATACCACCTGACGCATATAAGTCAACTTGCCCACTTGAGTGAACTTCGAGCCACGAGAACTTAGTAGAATTTGACAAATCATGTTGCCATAAACAGGAATTACCAATTGGGCGCCAGCCGACTGGCAAAGTAGCAACTTCTCTATTCCATCCGTTAGGTGGAGCAGTTGTGTGTCTTAATTCAGAATAAATAGTAACTAAGTTACCAACCCTTGTGAATATAGTAGTACGACCGAAACCAGTTGATTGTGTAAGAGTCGCAATTTTACCCATTTCTAAAGTGCCAGTTACAGTCACTTTCCCAGAATCATCATCCATTACTGTTTTTGACCAACTGCTCCATGTTTGAGAAGTTCCTGATATAGAACGACTATAAGTCCAAGTTGTATCTTGTTTAGGAGAATATACTGTTAATTCTTGAAGTAAACCTGTGACTGTCAAAAAAGCATAGAAATTTAGCCCACTAAGTTCAGAAGGAACGTTCAATATATCCGTTTTTTTTAAAGCTGATTGATAAGCATTACCTGTGATGATGTACTCATCAGCAAATGCTTGTTGCCTAAGATTTAATTTACTCAGTTTCCACCACCTTTCTCCAACAATAAAAGGCTGCCCAGTGGACAACCTGTAATAAAATAGCCAGCGTAAACTGACTAATAAATAATTTAAATATTTTTCCATGCATCGGCATTAAGCCAACACAATCGAATAGCAAGTCAGGGAGTCGAACCCTGAGAGAAACCATGCTTGCTACCAAAAGGTTAATTAAACCTACTGACCTTATTATTTACCATTCGTAAATGATGGGAATTTATTAATCATTGCATGATATTCATCTCCACTGACATCATCATGAATAGGTTTAATCTTACCAGTTTTTTCCATTAAATTAAGTTTATTATAAATTAAGTTATCATCGCCAGTCCCTCCACCAACGATACAACGTCCGTTATAAAGAAATCCAGCTGTTCCTTTTGAACCTCCACTTACAACATTAAATTTAATCATTTCATCTTCCCCCTCTGTTTCTGGTCCAGGATTATCTGTTCCTGTTCCATTTTGAATAATATTAATTGGATTTAACCAAGTTCCATCATCTTTGAATGCTGATGATTGCGCTAAAAGCCATTCTTTTTTTGTAATTCCCAAGTGTAAATGACTTGTATTACGTGTGCCAATTACTTGCCCTAATGAAACTGACTGTCCTACACTAACATTAATATTAGATGTACTAGTACCAAATTCTTGATAGACAACATAGTAACCGCTTGAATCTTTTGTTACAACTACTGTACCTAAGGCACCATATCCTGCCGGTGCCATACCAGCATAAACTACTGTTCCAGCATGAACTGCTGCAATATTTGAGCCAGGGTATTTTGCTGAACCAAAGTCAAATCCATCATGGAAATAATCGCCATGTCCTGTACGATCATAGGTTGTCATACCAAATTGTTGACCTTCTTCGTAGCCTTTATAGCCACCCGAAAAAGGCCATCCCCAATCATTTGCCATATCGTATCTTCTTTCTTGCTTATTCAGTTCAATTAAACTCGTCAGTCTAATTGACTGTAATTCCTAATATACAGCTGTATCAAATTTAGGAATGACTCAAAGTCGGAATCGAACCGACCGCAGTTATGCTAGTCCAACTTTTGAGCCTTTATGAAGTATATCCAAATCGAATTAATTGATATTTTGTGCTTTTGACTTTTACTTCATAATACAAGTATATCAGCAAAAACAGTGGTTGAGGTGCCAATTTCATGCCGAAAACGTTCCATTTTTCTCCCAATTTGTCCCATGATTTCAGATAAAACTAATAATATGAGGAGCAATGTCTTTTCTAAAGCGGTAGTAAATAAACTTAGCTTTCTTTTCTGAAATCTCAATTCCTTCGTTATCAAGCTCCATTATCACTCTGTACCAAGTAAGGCCACCGTAACCGAAGTGTTTCAACCTTACAATTTCTTTTTCATTGTAAATCAAGGAATCATACCATAGGTTGAATTTGGTACATCAGGTCTTTGAGTTTGATGTATTCCTCATCATTTTCAAGCGCTTCTTTATTTAAGACATGACTTTCGGGTTTAGAACCACCAGAATAAGCTGTACGAATGCCCAAATTATCAACTTTTTGCTTATAAAGATATCTGCTTTCAATTGATTTTATTCTGGCTTCAAGTCTGCCATTAACGTAATCTCCAATAATTTTATCTAACTTATCTGCCATTAATCAAATCCTCCTTTTTAATATAATCCAGTTAGAAAGTTCTTGCTATATTCGTTCTTTGTAGACTTTATTTTTTCACAAAGAAAGTCTATAATGAAAATAAAAAAGGGGAAATTTATGGTTTATAAAATCACACATATTCGTCTTTCTAACCCTTCTGAGGTATCCACTAAAAAAATTACTCATATAAAATTAGAGAGTGGTGTTGTGGAAACAGCTGCTATGGCTGCTTATTTTATAGATATGGGGTGTAAGTACACTTATACAAATAGTGCTGGTAAAGAAATATTTGTTACTTCTGTCCATCCTATTTTTGGTAATCCATATATAGAGACGCTTGATCGAACGACTGAATTTGATGAATTACTTAACTTACCCCATTTCTAATTCCAATAGGCTTGCAACCGATTAATTTCTACTCTTTGTGTTTTCGATTTATTAATGCTATACTTGGCAGTATAGAATTTCGCCATGCCTTTCGTATTTTTAAGAAAGGAGAATGCAATTATGACAGTCACTAACAAAAATAAATTTTTCCAATATACAGTAACTCTTGATACTTCAAATGATATTTTTAGAGCAAATCTTGCTGATAACTCAGGAATCTATGGTTATGGAAATACCATTGAAGACGCAGTTAAACATTTGGAAAACTTAGTTTAAAATGACATGCAACTACTACCAATATGGTGGTAGTTTTTTACTTAAATTCATATAGTTACAAATCACTTCTTTAGATATACCATTTTTAATTTTTATATATTTGTTAATATTATGAGCCTAATTTAACAGCTTTTTCATTTTTTTACTTACACTTTTGTAAGTTTTGATATTGTACAAAAATGTATAATATGTTTATTCTCAGAAAGGAAAATTCCAAATATGAATAATGTGTACATAAGATTTTGGAAAAAAATTAATGATATTCATGGTAAGTGTAGTGTCAAAGAATACTGGAAAATTATGTTTATTCATCTAAGTATATATATCATTTTATTTTTTTCATTTTCTATAGGCATGTTGTTAAAAGTTAATTATGGTTTAGATAAGATAGGCTCTTTTCTTATTGAAGGTAGCATTATTGTTTCGATAATAAATTTTTTGGTCACATTATGGCCAAATCTTACTATCACCAAAAGAAGGTTAAATGATGCCGGTTTGAGCTGGGTCATATTATTTTTTATTTTTCTTCCTTTTGGTCCTCTAATAATTATTTATTTTTTGGCAACCCCCACCGAAAATGACGAATGGAATTTTTACTCAAAATAATTATAAATACTTTAAGATAACTTAATTTATTATAATTTAGTGAAATTTATCCCAACTATCTCCATCAGTCATTGACCAGAGATATTAGTTTGTTTTTCAATTCATCTCTCCTTTTCATGTATTTTTATAGTAAAATTAGAAAGTATTTAATATTTTATTTATCATGGAAGGTTTGTATGAACTTTATTATTAACAACCATATTTTTTTTAACTTAATTATCTTTGCACTTATATTAGTTTTCTTTGTCTTAATATTTAAGCAAGCTCAGTCTATAAAGCAAAGAAATAAAACAAAAGAAGCTCGTGTTCTTAAAGAATTTTCAGAGTTAACTGAACTTGACTTGAAATATCGTAAGGTAGCTCTTTCAAACTATATTCGCTATTACCTCTTTACCTCTAAGCAAAGAGCTTGGTTTACTATCTCAATCCTAAGTGCTTTAATTTTCCTAAGTGGAGGAATATTCTCCATATTTTTAACAGATAAAGACTACATTGTGCTTTTTTGTTTTGCAATATCTTACTACTTTATTTTCTTTTTAAGAGTTAAACAACCTAGTATTGAAAAGCAACTAGAATTTTGGAAAGAATATTTAATTAAACACCCAGAAAATCATTTAAAAGTTTTAGTCCCTACTGAAAATGAAGCGAAAAATATGGATAAAGAACAAAAGAAATTAAGTGTTTATTTGTTCATTACAGCCACATTATTTCTTTTACTAAGTATGTTATCAAATATCTGATTATTTTATCTGTTTTTATAATTCATTAATTACCACAAGCGCTCCGGTGCTTTTTTCATCCCTTCATCACTCTCACTAAAGATAAGTCTTGGACTCGCCATTGGCTCCATTTCTATTTCAAACTTCATATTTTCCTTTAAACGATTTTTATTTCTTCGTACTCGTCATCGACACGTTTTCCGTGTTCCATGTGCCAAGGCGAAATACGTTCTGATACTTCTTCAACGCTCATACCTGTCTTTGATGATATAAACAACCACGGACTTAATAATATCCCGTTTGCTTTGGCCCATTTAAGCCATTCATCAAGATATCCCAGAGTAATTCCGTCACAAACACTACTAGCTAATTCAAGATAATGCTTTCTGATCTCGTTCATTATGTAAGCCCATTTCCCCAGCAAGTTTATACATTTCGTTTTGAGTCATTCCAGTTGTATCGACACCCGCTTTGATAAGCTTATACTCATCTCCCCATCCAGGAAGCCCCTTAGTTGATTTGGAGAATTTCTTTTTCGGCTCATCAGGTACAGTTTGATAATCAAAAAATATCATGTCTTTTAGAAAGACGACAGCATTTTTACTATTTACTATATTGAATATGCTCAGACACATCCAGAAGAAATTGAACAAAGTAGAATTAGACAGCAAGAAACTAAAAAAGCTGCCGAAACTAAAAAGGCTGAATCTGCTAGACAAGCCGAAGCTGCTAGACAAGCCAAAGCCGCTAAACAAGCCGAAGCTGTTGCTCAAGCACAAGCTGCTGCTCAAACTGAACAAAATGGAAATTCTAGTGGTTATACTCGGGATGCAAATGGCAGATGGCACCGTTCTAACGGACAATTTGCTTCAAAAAAAGAAATTGCTGCTGCAGAACTAGTTTGGTAAATTTTAATCAAAAAATCCACCCTATTTTTGGTCGGACCAGGGTGGATTTAATCTCAAATACAGTATAAACACTTCAAAAGAAGCACTTTTACTGTACTCAATTTTAGCAAGAAAGTGAGTAAAAATCAAATGTGGATAGTCGGCCTAAAAAACGGAAAATTTAAGTATTGCGAGAGATATATTGACCCTTATTCTGAGAAAACAAAGACTGCAAGTGTGACTTTAGAAAAGGATACACCACAGGCTAAAAAAACAAGCGATAAAACTCTTATCTGAAAAGATAGAAGATATCACTACTACTGATCCAGCTCAAAAAAATATAACTTTTGGCGAGCTTCTCAATGAATGGTTCCCTTACTATCAGGCAAAAAATAAGAGAAAAACTTGGAAACAAGTTGATGGTAATTTAAAAAGGATACATGCGGTAATCTCTGATGATATGCTTATAAAAAAATTGATGGAAAACTGATAACTAAACCTATTGATTAAATGTACACATTTGGGACATACTCTTATAATTACACTAGTCAAATTCGAGCATTGCTTTCAACAATTTTTAAATTTGCAATCAGCCGAAAATATTTATCAAATAATCCTGTAAAAGACACTAAAATCCCTCTTAAGATAGAGGATAAAAATAAACAACGTGAAAAGATAGAGAACAAATACCTTGAACGAGATGAAGCTGAAAAAATAATATCATATTTAGCTAACAAAAAAGGGGGTTGCTTCATTCTAGGATGTCAGAGTTCCTATGGCTTACTGGTTTGCGATATGGAGAGCTTAAAGCTTTAAAGTAACTATCATGACGGTTCGATAAGAGTTGAGGGAAGGCTTGATAGCTTTATGCGAAGTATTACAGAAGCAGAAAAAAACATTGCCTAAGACTTCTACCAGTTTCCGTGTAGTTGACTTGCCAGATAGGGCCATAGAAATAATTGAAGAGAGAAAACAGTTCGATTTAATTCATTTCTCTGCTGAAGATGATGACTATATTTTCTTATCCAGTAGAGGAAATCCTTTAGTATTGAACTCATTTAATTTAAAATTAAAAGAAGCTGCAAAAGCGAATCATATCGACAAAGAAATTTCATCTCATATTTTTAGGCATTCTCATGTTTCACTTCTCTCAGAACTCGGTATGCCATTAAAATCTATCATGGAAAGAGTTGGACATTCTGATGCAAAAGTAACTCTTAAAATATATAATCACGTTACTAAAAAGGGAAAAAAGGATATTGTTGATGCACTTAATAATTTATAAAAAAAGAACCTGCTATAAAACAGGTTTTTTATTTTTGCTACTTTTTTGCTACTTTTATCAAATCTACAAAAAATTAACACTTATAAAATCAGTTATATCAACACTTTATTTTTTAAAATTATCCATGAGATCCATGAAATCATCAAAAAGATAGCTGGCATCGTGAGGCCCAGGAGCTGCGTCTGGGTGAAATTGGACTGAAAAAGCTGGGAAGTGTTTGTGACGCACTCCTTCAACTGAGTCGTCATTGATTTCAACATGGGTAATCATTAGGTCTTCAGGTAAGTTTTCTGATGAAACGGCATATCCATGATTTTGTGAGGTGAAGTCAATTCGTCCTGTTGCAATTTCACGAACGGCATGGTTAAATCCACGATGTCCAAATTTCATTTTGTAGGTTTTTGCTCCATTTGCAAGACTAAATAATTGATGACCTAAGCAAATACCGAAAATCGGAATTTTACCTTGAATTTCTTTAATCATTTCAATTGCTTCTGGTACATCTGTTGGGTCCCCAGGACCATTAGTCAACATAACACCATCAGGTTCCATTTCCAAAATTTCTTTAGCACTGGTGTTGCATGGGACAACGGTGAGATTACATTCGCGTTTTGAAAGTTCACGTAGGATACTGTGTTTCAAGCCAAAGTCAACAACGACAACTTTTCTGCCTGTATTTGGTGATGGATAAGCGGTCGTCGTACTACTTGTTTCAACTTGATTTGTTGGTAATACTGTCGCTTGAAGTTGGCTCATTTGATGCTCTACTTCATCTCTTGCTTGTACAAGTGAGGCCTTCATAGTGCCGTGTTCTCGAACAATTTTAGTAATCGCTCGAGTATCCACACCTGTAATTCCAGGAATATTTTTTGCTTTTAAAAATTCATCAAAAGACATTTGCATCCGCCAGTTCGAAGGACGGCGCGCTGCTTCATGAACAACTACGGCTTTACAGGTTGGATGAATTGATTCATAATCATCTCGGTTGACGCCATAATTTCCAACAATTGGATAAGTGAAAGTCAAAATTTGTCCGTTATATGATTGGTCAGTGATTGATTCTTGATAGCCTGTCATTCCTGTATTAAAGACAAGTTCACCTGTAACATCCAAGTTTGCACCAAGAGATTCTCCCTCAAAAATGGTTCCGTCTTCTAAAATTAAAAGTCTTTTGCTCATAATAAATATTTCCTTTGAATTTTGCTTTAGCAATTTTTTTTCTTGTTGTCAGCGCTTTGAATTATTTAGCTTTTTTTCCAGCAAGAATTGCTTCAAGAATTGCCATTCGAGTATAAACACCATTGCTCATTTGTTGAACAATCCGACTTTGTGGGCTTTCAACAAGGCTGTCAGCAATTTCAACATCACGATTGACTGGAGCTGGGTGCATGATAATGGCTGTTGGTTTCAACATTTTTGCTCGTTCTTCTGTCAGTCCAAAATGATTATGGTAGCCTTCTTTAGAAAAGCTTTCGCCACTATCATGACGTTCGTGTTGAACGCGTAAGAGCATATGAACGTCAAGTTCTGGCAAAATTCGGTCTAGGTTGGCATAATGACCGTAATCATCGAATTCTTCACTATACCATGCTGCTGGGCCTGTAAAGTAAAGCCTAGCTCCTAATTTTTGGAGCATCATCATATTAGATTTGGCGACACGTGAATGGGTTAAATCTCCGGAAATTGCGATTTTTAAACCTTCAAATTTGCCAAATTCTTCATAAATGGTCATCAAGTCAAGTAAACATTGACTTGGATGTTGCCCTGAACCATCTCCACCGTTAACAATCGCACAATGAATATTATCTGAATTCACTAATTCTTCATAGTAATGTTCTACTCCTGAACGTATAACACAGATATCAACGCCAAGTGCATCAAGTGTTAAGACGGTATCGTAAAGAGTTTCTCCTTTACTAATTGAGCTTGCTTGCGCATCAAATTCAAGAACATCTAAGCCTAATTTACGCTCAGCAATATGGAAACTATGGTGCGTTCTTGTAGAATTTTCAAAGAAAAGATTTGAAGCAAAAGTTTGTTTTTCTAAATCAAATTCTGCTGTTCCTGCTTTGAAAGCTGAGGCTCTTTTGATAAGTCCCATGACTTCATCAACACTCAATTTTTCCATACTTGTGAGGTTTTCGAGTTGAACTAATCCATTTTTTACTGACATGAGGTCTCCTTTACCCTGACTGTGTGCTCTCTGTCACAACAGTTTTATTGACAATATATTTGATTGTTTTGTCAGTAAACTGACAAAATTTTTATCTACTGATGGAAATCTCGATAGGATTTCTATCAGTTATAAGTTCACTTTTTTTAATTACTGACGATTCTGTCAGTAAGTTTGAATCTTTTAAATTTCGCTAGGATCTTTTGGCAAGACAAGATTTAAAACAATTCCGAGAATTGTTGCAATGGCTACTGATGAAATTTGTAAATTTTGAGTGATATTAATAATCATTCCACCAATCCCGATAACAAGAACAACTGAGCTGATTAGTAAGTTTCGTTTGATATCAAAATTAACTTTATTTTCAACTAAAATTTTCAAACCAGAAGCTGCAATTACTCCAAAAAGGGCAATTGATGCTCCCCCGATGACGGGTGCTGGAATTGATTGCAAGAGTGCTGTAATTTTCCCAATGAATGAGACAACGATAGCAAGAACGGCAGCTCCAGCAATAACATAAATCGAATGAATTTTTGTAATTGCCATAACTCCAATATTTTCACCGTAAGAGGTCACCGGCGGTGCACCAATAAATCCGGCGATGATTTGAGCTAGACCGTCACCAGTTAATGTTTTTTCTAATCCTGGTTCTTTAAAGTAATCTTTTTTAGTTAATGAATTCAAAACCATAATGTGGCCAAAATGCTCAGTCATTGTGACAAAAGCAATCGGTGCCATTGTCAAAATTGCTGACGGATAGAAGGCCCACTTGTAATTGGCAAATGGAATTTCCATTGGTGGAATGGTCAGCCACTTAGCATGTGAGATTCCAGTGAATGAAACAATGTTCATCCCTGTAATCTTACCAATAATCATTGCTGCAACATATCCTGTGATGATTCCAAGTAAAATTGGAACAACTGACAGAAATCCTTTGCCATAGATACTGTAAATGACAATAGATAACACAGTGATGAGGGCAATAATGATATAAGCTAAACTGTATCCTTTTAAATTTGCAACGTCCGTGTACATGGCATCATTAATTGCTGTTGGAGCAAGTGATAATCCAATGACCATAACGATTGGCCCAACGACGATTGGCGGTAAAACTTTGTCAATCCAGCCTTTACCTGCAAATTTTACAATTAAAGCGACAATCAGATAAACCAATCCACCGGTCATTGCCCCTTGAGCAATGGCTGGCATTCCACCGTTTTTCATCAGTAAAGTCATCGCACCAATATAGGCAAAGCTTGAACCCATGTAAGCTGGCACTTTAAATTTTGTAACACTCATGTGTGCAAGTGTACCAAGTCCAGAACTCAAGAGGGCAATGGCTGGGTTAATCCCAACAAAAATTGGCACCAAAACCGTTGAGCCAAACATGGCAAACAAATGTTGAAATGAGAGACCAAACCACTGACTTGCAGCTGGTTTCTCATCAACTTTTAAGATAATATCATTATCGTGCACTTTTTTCTCCTAAAACTCTAAGTTGAATATTTGTTAATTCTTTCGTCAGTAACTGACAGCATATTTTTTACTTTAAATTACTGACAGAAATTTTTTAATCTTCACGTTTAATTAAAATACTATCATTGCCATCGTGTTCAGACATTTGAACAATGATTTCTTCATCACGACCTGTTGGAATATTTTTCCCAACGTAGTCTGCACGAATTGGCAATTCACGATGTCCACGGTCAACTAATACAGCCAATTGAACACGAGCTGGACGACCGAGTTTTACAATTCCATCAATTGCCGCACGGATTGTCCGACCTGTGTAGAGCACATCATCGACAAGAATGACATCTTTTCCTGTAATATCGATGTCAATTTCTGTCGTGTCTTCTTGAGCTTGTTTGTCATCACGGAATGGACGTGTATCCAACTCACCAAAAGGAATTTCCAAACCTTCTAATTGTTGCAAACGTTCTTGGATTCTTTTTGCTAAATAAACACCACGTGTTTTAATCCCAATCAAAACCAATTTGTCCAGCTCTTTATTACGTTCAATAATCTCGTAAGTGATACGTGTAATTGCACGTTTCATTGTGATTTCGTCAATAATTTCTTTTCTAGCCATTGTGGCTCCTTTCATTCTTGATGATCAATTGGTCAGTAAACTAACAAATCTTTCATTTAGCGATTTAGCTTCCATTTCTAAGTTGTCCATTAACATACAAAAAACCTGCACTCAAAAGAGAATGCAGGTAGGTATCAGAAAATGGACAGTATCCATCATATTATTACATTATTAATTTCTGACCTTGCCTGCCTCTCTGGACAATCTTAAAGGTTAGATAGATTATAGCAAAGTTCTCGCCACTTGTCAAAAATTATTTTTTATTTAGAGAATAAAGTCTTGAAAGTGATTATAATCAAAAATAGACAAGATGACATCATTAAAAGAAAAATTAATTTCCAAACAAAAGCAGGGATTATTTGAAATTTCTCATGGAGTAAATCTGCATCAGAAAGTTCTTCATTTTTATGAAAAATTACTCTAAGGTCAATAAATGCCCCTAAAGTCAGAAAACCAATTAAAGCTCCACCCATAAAATTAAAAATCTGAATTTGACCAAAATAAAGCAAAGCCCCTGTAATTAAAATTCCTAGCAAACAAATCAAAAAGCCATACCAATTTTTAACGACGATTAGAACAGAAAGGCTGACTATCAACAGACTTATAAGAATGAATTCTGGATGATTGATAATCAAAAACCAGCTAAAGAGACAGCCAAAAAGTAAAGGCATTGGATAGCCCATCAATAAAACAAAGAAGCTTCTCCCACCACCACTTGTTTGGGTGAGGCCGGAACTATCATGATTAAGATGAATTCTATAAACTTTACCAAAAGTAATTTTCGCCGCCAGAGCATGACCAAATTCATGTAAAAGCGTCACTAAAATTCTTAATAAGGGATAAAGAAAGATAGCTATTAAAAGCCCACAAATCAAACCTAATAAAATTATTTTTTGCTGGTCACTAAAGTCTGCAATTCTTTCAAAAGCAGAATAAATATATTGGATAAAATCTTGCAAAACTTCTCCTTTCAGTTTATCATAACAAAAATAACTTAAAATAAAATATTTAAAGAAAGCTTGACAAATATATTATAAAATTATAATATAATAATATGATTAACGAAAAAGATATTGCTGAATTTTTTAAACTTTTCTCTAACGACGGACGTTTAAAAATTATTTCCAGCCTAGCCACTGATAACCTAACCGTAAATGAGATTGTTGAAAAAACACAACTTTCTCAATCTCTTGTCAGTCAACAACTAAAACTTTTAAAAAATGCACGGATTTTAACGAATGAAAAAATTGGAAAAACGGTCACTTATAGTATCTATGACCGCCATATTTTACATCTTTTGAAAGATGTTGCAGAACATTTGGATGAACAAGAGGGAGGAAATCATGAGCCTTAAAAATAAACAAATAAAAAGCGAGCATGACCATAATCATCTGGATAAACTTGTCTCACAAAACGTCACAATCGTTTTTGCTTTAAACCTCTTCTTTGCGATTTTAGAATTTATTTTTGGGGTGCTCTTTAATTCTACGGCTATTTTATCTGATGCCGTCCATGACACAGGAGATGCCGTTGCTATCGGTTTAGCCTGGTTTTTCCAAAAATTCTCTAAAAAACGAGAAGACAAACACTTCTCTTTTGGTTATCAACGTTTTAGTTTACTCGGCGCCTCACTCACAAGTGTCATTTTAATTACGGGGAGTTTCATTGTGCTTTTCGAAGCCGTTCCTAGATTTTTCAACCCTCAACCTGTAGAAGCAACAGGTATGCTTGGTTTGGCTATTTTTGCAATTGTCGCCAATGGTTTTGGTGCATGGCTTTTGGCTCGTGGTTCCTCACGAAATGAAAGTATTTTAAATCTTCACGCGCTCGAAGACGTTTTAGGTTGGCTGGGAGTCCTCATTGTTTCAATCGTCCTTCATTTTGTAAAATGGTACTGGCTCGACCCACTTCTTTCTATTCTAATTGCTTTGTTCATCTTATCCAAAGCCATTCCAAAATTCTGGGGAACTTTACGTATTCTTCTTGAATCAGTCCCCGAAGATATTGATTACAAAAATCTTCTAAGAGCCCTTGAACAACTTCCTGAAGTACTTGCTGTCACACAACTTATCATTTGGTCAATTGACGGTGAGCAAAATGCAGCAATGATTCATATTGTGATTCCCGAAAATCAAGATTTTTCAGATGCAAAAATCGCTGTTCGTAAGCTTTTAGAAAGTGAGAAAGTTTGTCGCTCAGCCATTGAACTTGATGAAACTACTGACGAACATAAAAAACATGTTCAATATGAAATTTAATTACTGACAGAACTTGTCAATTTATAAAATTACTGATGAATTAAAAGACTCGGCTTATAAAAAGCCGAGTCTTTTATTATTTTTAACGAATTTGTCCTGTGCCATCAATCAGATATTTTGTTGAGGTTAGAGCCTCTAAGCCCATTGGCCCTCTGGCATGAAGTTTTTGAGTTGAAATGCCAATTTCAGCACCTAAGCCAAATACAAAACCGTCAGTAAATCTTGTAGACGCATTGACATAAACGGCTGCCGCATCAATTTCATCTTGAAATTTTTGCGCATTGAAATAATCATGAGTGACAATGCTTTCTGAATGACGACTTGAATAAGCATTAATGTGCTCAATTGCTTCATCCAAATTATCAACCGTTTTTACTGACAGAATATAATCTAAAAATTCTGTCCCAAAATCATCGTCAGTTGCAGGAATTCCAGCTGACAGAACTTTCAGCGCACGCTCGTCAGCACGAAATTCAATTTCATGAACTTTATTGATTTCATTTTCCAACTTTGGTAAAAATTCGTCAGCAATTTTTGCGTGAACCACTAAACTTTCGGCTGCATTGCAAACACTAGGACGCTGTGTTTTGGCATTTATCACAATTTTTGTCGCCATTTCTAAATCAGCAGATTCATCAACAAAAATTGTACAATTACCCACCCCAGTTTCAATAACAGGAACCGTTGCTTTTTCTTTGACACGGTTAATCAATCGCGCTGACCCTCGCGGAATCAGAACATCTAAAAATTTATCTGCCTGCATCATTTTTTCTGCTTCAGCATGACTTGTGTCAGATAACAATTCAACTGCTCCGTCAGTAATTTTTGCTGACAGCAAATTTTCCTTAATAATTTCAACTAAAACCATATTAGAATAAATCGCGTCAGACCCACCGCGTAACAAAACAGAATTTCCTGTTTTAAAACAAAGAGAAAAAGCATCGATAGTCACATTTGGACGACTTTCAAAAATCATTCCAACAGTGCCAAGTGGCACTCTTTTTTGCAAAATCTTAAGTCCATCAAGATTAGTGAAACCTTGCAATACTTGCCCAATTGGGTCAGGAAGTTCTGCAACTTGTCTCAACCCTGTTGCCATATCAGAAATTCTTTGCGCATTTAGACGCAAACGGTCAACCATAATCTCAGAAATTCCATGTTCCAGAGCGTTAGCCAAATCTTTTTCATTCTCAGAAATAATTCTGTCAGTATTTTCGATAAGGCTGTCAGCTAAATTTTGCAAAAAAACATTTTTGTCGGCAGTTGATAGCTTTGCTACTTCTTTGCTCGCCTTTTTAACCTTTAATCCAAGTTCTTCAATCATCGTTTTATCCTTCTTTCTCAAGATTTTTGATGAAAATAAGTCCCAATCTCACGTCCTTCGATAATTTCTTTAATCTCTCGAATCCGTTCTCCATTGGTCAGAACCATTTCTTGACCATTTTCAAATAAAATCTGTGCAGCCGCCAATTTTGAAGTCATCCCGCCAGTTCCAAAACGCGAACCGGCACCACCAGCCATTTGACGTAATTCATCAGTAATTTCATGAATTTCATTAAAAATTTTCGCATCATCATAAATCGTTGGATTTTTATCAAAAAGTCCATCAATATCTGACAGCATAATCAATAAATCAGCATTCACTAATTTAGAAACAATCGCTCCCAATTTATCATTATCACCAAATTTTGTTTGATGATCCATTTCATCAACCGCAATAGCATCATTTTCATTAATAATTGGAATAATCCCAAGCCCAAGTAACGCATTTAGTGCATTTTCAGCATTCTCACGACTCGTTGGAAAATCAGTCACATCACGTGTCAAAAGTAACTGAGAAACTTTTTGCGAATAACGACGAAACATTTGCGTATAAAGACTCATCAATTCAACCTGACCGATTGAAGCCAAAGCCTGCTGGTCAGCAATCCCTTTGGGACGTTTATCTATACCAAGCACATTCAAGCCAACTCCAATCGCTCCAGAAGTCACCAAAATCACTTCATAACCTTTATTATTCAAATCAGATAAAACAAAAGCCAACTCGTCTATATTTGATAAATTTATTTTTCCATTTGGCAAAATCAACGAACTCGTTCCAATCTTAACTACAATTCGTTTAACACTCAAAATATTTTTTCTTGTCATAATCATTTATTATAGCAAGATATTTCAACAAATACGAGAGTAAAATGATTAAATTTCTACTTTTTATTATTTTATTCTACAACTAGAATTTTATAAAAAAAGTGCTTTTGAGCACTTTTTATTTTCCATACCCCACTAGCTATTTTTTGTCTCTTTTTCAGCTAACATCTTCTTAACAAAATCAGGCATTTCCCCTCTGACAGCTCCGTCAGTAGACTTTTTTATTGATTTAGCCACTTGATTTTCATATTCAGAAGTTGTTTTTTCATGACCATCTAATCGTTTCTCTCCCACCAAATTTTGAATGGATGTAATATCCTGCGAAACTTCTAAACAGCCCAGATATTCTCCTGTTTCTTCATCACGCATTGCAAAATATCGAATATAAATTTTCTTATTAAAACGATGTAAATCAATCCAAAAATCAGCTTGATCGCGTGTTCCAGATTTAAAATCTTCTAGGATTTTTTCTACTACCGCCATTGATTTTGGCGGGTGGCAATCAATAACACGTCGACCAATTACAGATTTAGCTCGTGGAAAAATTCGTTCTCCTCCCGAGAAAAAGCGAACGATATCTTCTTTATCAACAAAACTTAGATCAACCGGTAAAACATTAAACAAAGCCGTCAACTCATTGAGGTGTAACATGCCAGTTGGCAAAACAACCACTCCCTCACTTGTAACTTTTTCCCAATCATATTGCCGCTTAACTCTTTTAGGTTTGCTTACTTCTAAACCAGATTCCTTAGCAATAGCCTCTGTCATTGCTTTAGCAGATTCAATCGCCGCCAATCTTTGAGGTTCATGCTCTTTTTCCTTTTCAATTGACTCTTTAGAAGCTTTCCATTTTAAAGGTTCCGCAATGAATGCATAGCCAATCTCTTTAGAATCCTCCTCTATTTGTTCCCAATCTTTTAAAGAAAAGACATCCAAGCACATTGGAATCATAATTGCTTCTTCTTTAAAAATCATTTCTTCAATTTCCGTCAGTAAATTTTCTAGCATTTCACGTAATGGGTTCAAAGCTGTTTTATCTGTTTTTAAATAAACAATTACTTCTTTAATCATCTCACGAACACTATCATCTACACCCCACATAACTTTTGGTGGCGCTGTGATTCCATATTTTTCCATAAAAGAAAAAATTAAAGTTTCTTTTCTAGCATAATGTTTGTCAATATTATACAAATCAATAACCGCTACAAGTAAACGTTCTTTATAAGACCAATCTCCTTTTTCAATCTTTGAAAAAACCCACCGAATTTCATCATTTAATAGCGATGTAATCACTTGATTTTCAAGTTTCATTGTATGAATAGGATGTCCTGGAGTATTTTCTTCTAAAGATGATTTATGAATATCTGTAATAGCCCCTTTAAAGACAGCTGCATGAACATTGCATAATTTTTGAATTTCAGAGGGATTGAGCCCCCCTTGGATCAATGCCTTTTCAGCACCAGTTATTTCCGAAACATCTACACCATCAAATTCTTCATTAAAAATTTTTTTGGCGTCCTCAAACGTCCCCCCTTCGTGTAAGAGTGTCAATATTTCAACAATTCTTTTTTGGCGCTCAATTGTAGTCGATTTATTCATATTTGTCATTATTCTTCCACCTTCTACTTTGAAAACTCAAAACCAGCCTCAGCAAAAGCAATAACAATTTTATCCCAATCGATATGTTTCATTTTTGCTCCCATTGGAATTGTCGCCATCCTTCCAGCAGTCTGTAGCATTCCAGGCATTTTTATCTCATGAAAACCCAAACCATCCATTAAATCAATAATTTCAGGGTGTTCTGTTGCTAAATCATAAAGTTTAGCATTTATATCCAGTTGAATCATTCTAATCTCCTTTTCAAATGTCAAAATTTTGTAAAAAAACTTTGACATCTTATCTTATTCTAACAAAATATTAGTCTCATTAAAAGATAAAAAAAGAATCTATAAACTATAGATTCTCATGAATTATTAAAAAATAATTTGAATGAAGGCTAGTGAAAATACTCCCACAAGCACAATAACTAATAAGTTTTTTGTCAAAATAGCTGCTAAAACCGTTGGAATTGAAGCAAGTAAATTATTCCAGTTAACCGATGGTAAATGACCTAAATGTTGAATAAAAAGATTTGAAATCCATAAGGCTGACATAATAACTACCGGCACAAAACTTAAATATTCCACAACTATTTGAGGCAAACTCATTTTTTTTAATAAAATAAAAGGTAGAACTCTTGAAATCCAAGTTACAATAGCGCATCCAATAATTGTTAATGATATAAATTCAAAAGAAGACACGTTTTACCCCCACACCTAAAGCACAAGCAATCAAAGTAACAAATAAAACTAACAAGTTGCTTGGCAAAAATATCAAACCAAAATAAAATAGAACCAAGGTAATTCCAACCATGACTAACTGTAGCATTAAACCCAAAGTTTTATCACTAATAAGTTGCAAATAAAGTAAGCCAATAAACATTGCGATAACTGCGAATCCCAAACCTAATTTTTCTGGATTTGCTAGTAAATTCCCTAATAGAGCTCCAATAGCACTGGCTAATGCCCAAACTAAATAGGCTAGTAAATTTGATGCATTAAACCAAGAAAAATTCAGTTTACCCTCAGTATAATTTTGTTTATTCATTCCTAAAGCAAAACTTTCATCGGTCAATAATGTCCCAAGTAAAATATTTTTCAGTAAACTTTCATTTTTAAAATATGAAGCCGTCGTCATGCTCATTAAAATAATTCGTGAATTAACTAAAAATACACTTAATACTATTGACATAATAGGACTATGAGTTGCTAGCATACTAACCATGATAAATTGTGCTGAACCAGCGTAAACAATCAATGAGAGTAATAAAATTACCCAAACGCTAAACCCCTCGCTGTGCCCTATCATCCCAAACGCAATTCCTATCCCAATATATCCAAAAACTGTCGGCATTGTATCTTTCAAGCCTTGTTTAAAAGTTAATTCCGAATTCATATTCCCCTCACTCCCTAAAAGATTATATCTAACCATTATCACATAAATATTAACTAACTGTCAATAAAAATTTATTAATCACTTGATTTTTGCAAGGTATATTGCTATAGATTTCATTTTTTCAATGATATAATCAAATTAATAACAATATCAATCTTAGAGGAGGAAGACTATGGCAACAATTAGTATTTTTGGTAAAGGAAAAATGGGAAAAGCAATCGGTGATAGTTTTAGTTCATCTGGTAATAAAGTCAACTATATCTTATCAAACTCATCTAAAACAGAATTGGGTGAAATTGTTGTTTTAGCTGTTCCTTATGTCGCAATTGCCGGAATCATCCAAGAATATTCGACTGATTTACAAGGAAAAATAATTATCGATATTACAAATCCCGTTGATTTCACAACATTTGATAGTCTATTAGTGCCTTCGGATACTTCTGCTGCGGCTCTCATTGCTAAACAACTCCCAAATTCAATGATTGTTAAGGCTTTTAATACGACTTTTTCCGATACATTGGCAACAAAAAAAGTGGCAAATGAACATCAAACAACAGTTTTACTCGCTAGTGATAGTCAGGAAGCAAAAGAAACCATTATTAAATCTCTTGAAAATAGTGGTTTGAGTCTATTAGACGCTGGTTCACTAAAAAGGGCTCGCGAACTAGAAGCTATTGGTTTTCTGCAAATTACTTTAGCTGCTTCTGAAAAAATTTCTTGGGACGGTGGTTTTGGAATTTTCAAATAGTCGCTTAAAAATTTAAGTCTTGTTATAATTAAATAACAAGGCTTTTTTATTTTATAAAGAAATATCATCAAGGAGTAGAATAATGACTACATTAACAAATGAACCAACAATGAAAATCAGAGCATTGGAACGAACAGATTTAAAAAATATTCATATCATCAATAATAAAGCTGAAACAATGCGGCTATGGTTTGAAGAACCTTATGAATCACTAGACGAGTTAACCAGTCTTTATGATAAACATATCCATGATAATACTGAACGTCGCTTTGTAATTGAAGCCAATGATACTTTTATTGGAATTGTGGAACTTATGTCTATTGATTACATTCATCGTACCTGCGAAATTCAAATCATTATCATTTCAGGTTTTTCTGGAAAAGGCTACGCTCAAAAAGCGTTAAAAACAGGTGTTGACTATGCTTTCAATACTCTAAATATGCATAAAGTTTATTTATGGGTAGATATTGATAATGCTCCTGCTGTTCATATCTATAAAAAATTAGGATTCAAAATTGAAGGAACGATTAAGGAACAATTCTTTGCTGGCGGTAGATATCATGATAGCTACTTTATGGGGATTCTTAAATCCGAATATACTCAAAGAGAAAAAGCGGTTAAATAAAAAAACAGGAGAACTCCTGTTTTTATTTAGCGTTTTTTCTTACCTTTTTTCATTTTCTTTTGAGCACGTTTCATGGCTTGTTTCATAGCAAACTCAGTTGCTTTACCTTTTAAACCACCACCAAACATAGAACTCATATCGGGCATCCCATTTGCTGAACCATTACCCATCATCCCTTGTAAATCACCCAAAGATGACATATCGGGCATTCCAGAACCCGCAGGCATATTCGGCATTTGTCCACCGGCTCCACCCATCATTTTTTGCATCATAGCATTCATATCACCATTCATGATTCCTTGCATCATTTCTTTGGACTGATTGAATTGCTTAATGAATTTATTTACTTCAATAAATGAATTTCCAGAACCTGCGGCAATCCGACGACGACGGGCTGGTGACAGTTCAGCCTCTAAATGACGTTCTGCCGGCGTCATTGACAAGACCATTGCTCGTTTTCTGGCAACATCCTTAGGATCAACTTTAACCTTATCTAAACCAGGCATTTGTGACATTCCTGGAATCATTTTCATAATATCTTCCATTGGTCCCATATTTGTCACTTGATCAAGTTGTTCAACAAAGTCCTCATAATCAAAACGGTTTTCAGCCATTTTTTCAGCGAGTTTTGCTGATTGTTCTTCGTCATAATTTGCTTGAGCCTTCTCAATTAAGGTGAGCATATCACCCATTCCAAGAATTCGTGAACTCATTCGATCAGGATAGAAAACTTCAAGGTCTGTTAATTTTTCACCAGTCCCTGTAAATTTAATTGGTTTTCCTGTAATTTCACGGATTGATAATGCCGCACCACCACGTGTATCACCATCAAGTTTAGTGATAATCACACCTGTAATGTCCAATTTTTCATCAAAAGTCTTGGCAACTTGTGCTGCAACTTGACCAGTCATTGCATCAACAACAAGCAAAATTTCAGTTGGTTCAGCAAGTGCTTTAATCTCTTGCAATTCGTTCATTAAAGTGTCGTCAATTTCAAGACGACCTGCAGTATCAATCAAAACATAGTCTTTACGTTCTTCTTGAGCTTTTAAAAGACCATTACGAACAATATTAACTGGTTTTTCAGCAGTTCCTTCATCATAGACAGGAATTTCAAGCTGTTCACCTAAGGTTTTTAATTGGTCAATCGCTGCTGGACGATAAACGTCGGCTGCAATCATTAAAGGGCGAGCATTTTGCTCTTCTTTGAGTTTTTTGGCAAGTTTACCAGCAAAGGTTGTTTTACCTGCCCCTTGCAACCCAACCATCATGATAATTGTTGGAATTTTAGGAGATTTAAGTAATTCAGCTTCGCCACCACCCAAAATAGCTGTTAATTCTTCATCAACAATTTTAATTACTTGTTGAGCTGGGTTTAATGCTTCTGATACTTCAACACCGACAGCTCGTTCACGGATTGCCTTAATAAACTTCTTGACAACTGGGAGAGCAACGTCGGCTTCAAGGAGAGCAACTCGGATTTCTTTTGTAATTTCTGTGACGTCTGTCTCAGTAATTTTTTTCTTTCCACGTAGATTTTTAAAAACGTTTTGTAAGCGTTCAGTTAAGTTTTCAAATGCCATATTTTATAATCCAATTCTATTTTTTTACGATTACTTCATTATAACATTTCTTTAGCTAAAATTGAATACATCAAAAGTTCTAGTCGATATCTTTTTTCACTCTTTTTTTCTTTTTAAATAATATAAATATGAAAATAAAACAAGCTCCTAAAATTGTTATTAGTCCAATGAGAAGATTGTCACTTATAAGACCATGTTTTTTTAAAAGAACAGTTTTCTTTAAAATATTATTGTCGCTATCAAGTATTTTAGAATTAAATTCAGACCTTTTGAAAAAAACTTTATTTTTATCTTTAGCAATAGTACTCGTTTTATTATTTTGACTCCGATCACCATTTTCATTATCTAGAACTTTATCTGGAACTGTTTTAGAATCTTCCATAGTCTCTACTTCTTTGTTAAAAGATAAGTCAAGAGCAGTTATTTGTCCTAAATTTTGACTTTCATCATTTTTTTGAGGAGTTCTGATGAGTTTTTCTTCGCTTATTATATTTGAATTTTTATTTTTTTCATTCATCACTTTCGATTTGCTTGGTAAGGTGTAACTTACTGATAGTTTTTGGCTAGTCAAAGAATTCACATGAGTTTTGTTACTTATGGAATTTAATTGACCTAAAATTGACTCTATATTATTATTTGATTTTACTTCATCAGAAGAATTTGACTGATGATCTTCTTTTTGTGGGTGAGAAGTTGAGTTTATAATTGATAATAATGAACTTCTCTTATTTGTTGAGCTTTTAGAGCTTTCTAAAATTACCTGTGATTGTATAGAAGACGTGTTGTTTTCATTTAAATTTGAAGATGGCAAACTATAAGAAATTTCTGAATGATTGTCTCTTTGTGCCTCATTAGATATATTTAAATATCTTGATTCTGATGATTCTGGATTATTATTTGAATAACTAGTTAGATTAGAGGCAGCAAAATTTTCTGATGACGAATTATTAAAAGTTATCGGATTGTTGATTCCTACTGTTGTATTAAGTAGATTCGACTGACTCTCTTTTTGTTGTGAGCTAGAAGTTGTGCTGATAGGTGAACTTATGCTACTTTTTGGGTTAGTAGACATCTCATGGTCTGTTGAGTTTTCTTGAACTGAATTTGAAGAAGAAACTTTCTTAGGTTTTTCTGATATATTATTTACTTCACTTGGTTTGGACGAAATAGTTTGATTCGTTTCCAAATTAGGGCTACTACTAAGGTTTGAAGAATCTGAATCTGAATCTAAACTATCATTTGAACCACTATTTAAAAGATCTGAAGAATGAGTTGATGAATTATTATATACTTCTGTTGCTTCGCAAGAATTAGACTGATTAGTTGCTAATTCTGAGTTGGAAGTTAAGCTCATACTTGATGATGGTGAATTTATACTGCTCATTGAATTGCTTGAAACTTCAGAACTTGTTTGATTTGAAGTCGAAACGGCTCCTGAAGTAGATATTTCCGTGCTATCCTTTGTAAGATTATCAGAACTAGATTGATTTATTCCTAAATTATCAACTGTGCTTGTACTGGATAAAACTGAACTTAAATTATTGTTTACGGAGGCTAAGGAATTATTAGCTACTTCTGCTACATTAGAGAAATTTGACGAACTAGTTGTTGATTCCAAAACAGAAGTCGAACTTATGTTTGAGGGGGATAAACTGATACTACTATTTGAATTGCTTGAAGCTTCAGAACTTGTTTGATTTGAAGACAAAAAGGCTCCTGAAGTAGATATTTCCGAGCTATCCTTTGTAAGATTATCAGAACCAGATGGATTGATTTCTAAATTATCTGCTGTGCTTGTACTGGATAAAACTGAACTTGAACTATTGTTTACGGAAGCTAAGGAATTATTAGCTACTTCTGCTACATTAGAAAAATCTGACGAATTAGTTGCTGATTCTGAATCAGAAGTCGAACTTATGTTTGAAGGAGATAAACTGATACTACTATTTGAATTGGTTGAAGCTTCAGAACTTGTTTGATCTGATTCTGAATTACTTTCTGCCGGATTTGATGATGGTAAAATATTGGTTATTTCTGAACTATTATTCGTTTCGTTGATATTGGAAGAATTAGAATGCTCACTTTCTTCGTTAGAGGATATACTTGAACCTAATGAGGATTGGTTTGAATCATTTTCACTATTTGAATTGGAATTGACTTGGTTTGAAGAAGACAAACTATTTGAGTTTTCTGAATCATAACTGATTTCTGCTGTACTGGAAGCTCCTGACTGACTATTCTCTGTTTGTGAGCTAGAAATACTACTGTCTAAAGAAGAGATTGAATTTAAAGTATTATCTGTAACACTACTCGCTTCAGATATTGGATAGAGTGAAGCCGAATTTGCCTCTTGTGTCGATTCTGAACTGGCAACATCAACTTGCTCTACTGAATTGGAAGAAGAGACAGGGGTTGTATCTGCATTTTCTGTACTCACAGAAGTCGATTGTGAACTGTCAGAATTTATCCAACTTTTATCAAAAAGACCACTAGAATTGACAGAAATTGTCCGAATTCCATCTGTCGGTAAATCTGATAACTGACCAAATAAAGGACTCGTTTTATTGAATACGTCATCAGCCAAAGTCACTCCAATTCCCAAAGTCAAGCTTTGAACGGGACTCCCAGAAAAGGCCGCTGAATCTACTATTGTCAATGATTCATCAGCAAATTCTATTGTAGTGATTTGGTTACTTTGAAAGGCTTTGGCCATAATTTCTGTGATATTTGAACCCAATGAAAGTTCTGTTAAATTATTATTTGCAAAAGCTCTTGTCGCAATCTTTAGGACAGAATTTGGAAATTCTATACTACTTATGGCGTTTCCAGCAAAAGCATCTGTTTTTATATTTTGGACTTTTGCTCCTAAAATTACTTTTGTCAGTGATTTCTTATAATAGTCAGGAAAAGCTGTTGTTGTTTGAAAGGCACTAGTATTAATATCTACAACATTATTTCCGATAATAACCGAACGAATTCCACTATTTGAAAATGCATAAGTTCCAATTGATGTTATTGCATAGGTTTGACCGTTATTTACAATGATATCTGGAATTACAATATCAGCTCCCGCTAAGCCAGCATAGGAGGCAACTTCAGCTGTCAGTGAAACTTTATCAAGGTTGTAAGTAATTTTTTGCTCATCAGTATATGTAATTTTACTTGTCGTGGCCTCCACCGGTAATTCTGTCAGCAACTGATGATTCAAAAATGTGGGATTAAGAGTGGCTGTCAGTAATCCTACTCCAACAGTCATCGTTATTTTCTTTATTGATTTTTGAGACATAAAAAACCTCCTAACTTTCTATACGAAAAAATGGAGGTTTTGTAACTTTTATTTTTTATTATGATTTTTTTTAGTGTAACGTTTATTTAAATCTTGAGGTTGACGTGCTTCCATAACTACTGGAAGAATCACTGGTTTACGTTTTGTTTGCTCGTATAAAAATTTTCCAAGAGCATCACGGATAGAACCTTTGATTTCTGCCCAATCAAATTCTTTTCCAGAAAGATATTTATCAACAGTTTCGTTGACCAACTCACCAGCTTCACGCATCAAATCACGTGAAGTTTTAACATAAACAAAACCACGAGTGTGAACACGAGATTTGCTGACGATTTTACGTTCAGTCTTAGAAATTGTGATAACGGCAATGAAAATACCATCTTCTGATAGCACTTTACGGTCACGTAAAACAACTGAACCGATATCTCCAACTCCTGAACCGTCAATCATAACATTTTCAGCTTGAATAACACCAGATGGGATCATGTCTCCATTTTCCAAACTGACTGTTTCGCCACGTTTAGCGATAAAGATATGTTCTGGTAAAATGTCCATTTCCATTGCTAAATCAGCATGGGCACTAAGTTCACGATACTCCCCTTGGATTGGAATCAAATTTTTTGGACGGAAGATATCAAGTAAGAATTGCAAATCACGAGCATTCGCGTGACCAGATATTTTCAAATCTGAAGCCAACATTTTCATGACTCCGCCAGCTTTATAGATTTCATTTTCAATACGAGCAATTGTTGTTTCATAAGAGACAGATGGACTTGTAACAGCAAGTACTAAATCTCCATCTTTAATTTTAACGTATTTATGACGACGATGAGCCATGTCTCCAAGAGATTTAAGTGGTTCACCCATTCGTCCTGTTTCTAAAATAACTAACTCATTATCAGCATATTTTTTAATTTCTGCTGGTTTAATAATTGATTTTTTATCAACAATTTGTAATTTGTTAAGACGAGTTGCTGTTTCGATGATTTGATCCATATCTTCGCCTGTAAAAGCAACACGACGCCCAAGTTTAATGGCAGCATCAATCGTTTGTTGAATACGTCCTAAATTACCCGCGTTACAAGCAATAATGACCCGTCCTTCGTTGTCATCAATATAGTCATAAATTTTTTCATAAATTTCATGCTCGCTAGCAGATTGCATTGTTGACAAAGCGTTTGGTGATGACGAAAGTAAAGCAAGGACTCCGCTATTTCCAATTTCAGCCAATCGGCGCATATTGGTACGATAGCCTTTTGCAACAGCTGGATCAAAACGGAAATCACCTGTATAAACAATGTTTCCGTCATTTGTAGAAATAACAATTCCTAAGCTTTCTGGAATTGTATGTGTTGTTGAGAAGAATGAAATGACGGCTTTACCAAAATCAATTTCTGTATCTTCAGTTACAACATGAAAATCGTTGAATTTGCGACTGTCAGCATAATTTTTGACATTAATTTTTGCAAGTTCGATTGTTAATTCTGAACCAAAAACAGGAACTTTTAATTCAGAAACGATATAAGGCAAAGCCCCAATTGAATCAGCATGTCCGTGAGTCAAGAAAATTCCTGCGACACGATCCGCATTTTCTAAAAGATATGTAATATCAGGAATAACAAAGTCAACACCAAGTTGATCCATTTCAGCATATTTAAGTCCTGCATCAAGCACAAAAATTTGCTCTTCAACCTCAACTAAATACATGTTCTTACCAAATTCACGCACACCACCTAATGGAGTGATTTTAATATTAGACATAAAAACCTTTCTTGTCAGTGTAATTTATAATTTTTTCGATATAAAAAGAATCTGTAAGTTATTGACAAATTCTGTCAGTAAATTTACAGTCCTGTTTTTAGCAATTTCCTTGCCATATTCACTCTCGAAATCGGTCGAGTGGGACAAGCGATATTGAAAAGATAATTCTACTTAGAATTAAAATAAAAGAGATTGGCATTCCAATCTCTACCGAGAATACACTAATATAAGTTTAACCCAAAGCAAGTAAAAAAGCAAGTCAGTTTCATTTTTTATGGGTCTTACTTTTTTTCTAATCAAAATAGCGATATAATGGAAGGTAAGTTTTAAATAACAAGGAGGAAATTTTATGCAGATTACTTTCTTAACACAACTTGATTGGTTAATTCGATTAATATTAGCTGGGGTATGTGGATATGCCATTGGTTATGAAAGAAATAGCCGTTCCAAAAATGCTGGCACACGTACTCATTTAATTGTTGCGTTGAGTGCTGCTTTAATGATTATTGTCTCAAAATATGGTTTTATGGACATCATCAGTACTCATGGAGTCAATCTTGATCCTTCCAGAATTGCGGCTCAAATTGTAAGTGGTATTGGCTTTTTAGGAGCTGGAATGATTTTTGTTCACAATCAATCCGTTAATGGATTGACTACTGCGGCTGGAATTTGGGCAACTTCTGGTATTGGGATGGCTATCGGTTCTGGATTATATTTTATAGGTATTGTAGCTACTTTACTTATTTTACTTTTTCAAATTATTTTACACCAAAATTATCGATGGATAAAATCAGCGACGAGCGATCATCTTATTCTTCAATTAGAAGATTTTGAAGGGCTTCAACTGTTGCAACAACAGCTGAAAGAGGAAGATGTCAAAATTCTTAGTATAAAAGTTGAAAAAAAATCAAATAATTCTTTAAAAACAGAGCTATATTTGAACTTACCAAAAGCTTATGAAGTCGCTTCGTTAATGAGTCTTTTGGAATCGAATGATAAGATTAAATCAATTGAATATTGACCTACTTTTATAAAGAAAAATACCCTAAAAGGGTATTTTTTAATTTCCAATTTTTTCAAGAATTATTTTACTTTCCTCAGTAGTACAAGCTACAAGTGGTAAACGTAAGCCACCAACTTCATATCCTTTTGCATTCAAAACCGTTTTGATTGGAGCCGGACTTGTGACACTAAAAAGTGCATTTATTTTGGGTAATATTTTTCTTTGGATAGCCGCTGCTTTTTGAATAGAGCCCTGGTCTATTTCTGCAAACATTTCAAAAAATTCTTGACCTAGGATATGACTGGCAACCGAGATTACACCCTGACCTCCCAAAGCTTTAGTGTGAAAAGCTAGCCCATCTTCTCCAGTATAAACTAAAAAGTCTTTGGGTAGCTTTTCAATGAGATAAGCCAGATTATCAGTATTTGTACATTCTTTGATGGCAATTACATTTTCCAGTTCTGCTAATCGTAAGATGGTCTCTACCTGAATTTCAGTGACCACCCTTCCTGGAATATTATACAAAATAATTGGCAAATCACTCGCAGTAGCAATGGCTTTAAAATGTTGATAAATTCCTTCTTGAGAAGGCTTGTTGTAATAAGGAGTCACTGCAAGTCCCGCATCGATGTAACCAAGTTCAGCAACTTCTTTGACAAATTCAACCGAATCACGTGTGTCATTAGTCCCAACACCTGCAATCAATGGAATACGGCCATCCACTATTTTATTAACCGCAGCAAAAATTGCCAATTCTTCATCATGAGTAAGAGTAGGCGATTCAGCCGTTGTTCCAGCTAAGATAAGGCCTTCCGTATGATTAGCAAGTAAATCCTCAATGAGCTTAGGAAATGCTCCAAAATTAATTTGGCCATTTTCTTTAAAAGGGGTCACTAGGGCCGTGATGATACGTGCATTTTGTAATTTTTCAATTGTTTCTTTTGCTGACATAATTTCTCCTTATGTGTGAGCTTACTGACAAGCTCTTGTCAAGAGGTCAAAAAGAACCTCTTTTTATGCAAAAGAGGTTCTCAAAAGTTCGTCAAAAATTATTTTGATTAGCTCCCCCTTCTGTCAGTACTGACAGAAAGACAGTCTGTAGGATTTAACCACACAGCCCAAGAAAAATTTTGTGACAATTTTTCTTTCGGCAAAGAACGCCGCCATCAGCTTCAGTGCGTTCACCGCTCCACTAACTTCTTCGTCTTCGCAACCTCTAATTTTGTTTGACCTATTATAGCATACTTTAGTAAACGAGGTCAAAAATTTTATTTTTATACAGTCTAGTTTATTATTCTTTCGCAATTAATTGGATGAAATCTTCGATAACACGGCGATTTGGCTCATGAATATTTTTTGGAATTTCTTTAAATTTAAACCATTTCAGCTCATCAACTTCACTCATTTGTGGTCTTAAACTCCCTGTGAAATCTCGACAAATATAATAAAGGCCTGGCATATAAACTTGGTCCATATTGGGATAAGTTATAAAACGGTCTTGTCCTGAATAAATTCCTAAAAGCTCAAGTTTACCTGCTTTTAGTCCCGTTTCTTCAAATAATTCTCGGCGAGCAGTTTCCTCAAGTTCTTCACCAACTTCTATGCCACCCGCATGTAAAGCCCAAGTTCCGTTATCTTTACGTTTTTGTAAGAGGATTTTTTCATCAGAATAGACAATAACGCCTGCTCCCAGATAAATCAAAAGCTCATGGCCAATTTTTTCACGAATTTTACTGATATAACTCATTTAACAGACCTTATTTCAGTTCAAATTTTAACTCATGAGTTGGTCTAACTAAGCCACGCTCATGTAGCGTTTCAGCGATTTGAACAGAATTCCAAGCTGCTCCTTTGAGTAAATTGTCAGAAACTACCCAAAGATGAATCCCATTTGCTGCATCCAAATCACGGCGAATACGACCCACAAAAGTTTCACGACGACCAACTGAATTAATGGCTTGTGGATAAATTTGATGAGCAACATCATCTTCTAAAACAGCTCCTGGGAATTCAGAAATCAAACGTTTAACCTCATCAATGTCTGCTACTTTTTTCGTTTCAACATAAACTGACTCAGAATGACCGTAAAGAACTGGAATTCTGACACAAGTTGCCGAAACCGCAATTGAATCATCTTCCATGATTTTCTTGGTTTCATTTGTCATTTTCATTTCTTCATAAGTATAATCGTTGTCAGTAAATACATCAATTTGTGCAAGCGCATTGTAAGCAATTGGATAATGTTTTTTATCTCCAGCAGACGGTAAAATTTCTGCTGACAATTCTGTCAGTGCTTTTCCACCAAGTGCTTCTTGGAGTTCACGATTTGTTTCATTAATTGCTGATTGACCCGCACCAGAGACCGCTTGATAAGTGCTGACAATTACTCGCTCAAGCCCATAAGCTTGACGAATCGGCTCTAAAGCAACCATCATTTGAATCGTTGAGCAATTAGGACAGGCAATTATTCCATTGTGTTTTTCCAAAGCATGTGCATTAACTTCTGGAACAACCAAGGGGACATTAGGGTTTTGACGGAAAAATGAGGTGTTATCTACGACAACAGCTCCAGCTTTTACAGCATAAGGGGCATATTTTTCTGATACTGAGCCTCCGGCTGAAAAAAGAGCAATATCAATACCTTCAAAACTATCCTCAGTCAATTCTTCTACAACAAGCTCTTGCCCCTTAAATTCAACAATTTTTCCTGCCGAACGTTTACTTGCAAGCGCACGTACGGTTTCTATAGGAAGTGTAGATTCTTCTAATTGTTCAAGCATACGTGTACCCACGGCACCAGTAACACCAACGACGGCGATATTATATTGTGTCATAATTGTCTGTCCTTTTCAGTAAATTATAATTATTATAGCGCTTTTAAGTTATAAGGGCAAGAAAAAATCTGCCTTTCGACAGAAATTTTTGTTTTTATTTAAACATAAGTTTAAAGACTGTAGCTGCTATTACTGCACCAACGATTGTGGCAACAACTGGAACCCAAGCGTACCACCATTTAGCGTCTTTATTTTCACCAACAACTGATTGTGGTAAGAAACTATAAACGATACGAGGACCAAGGTCACGTGCTGGATTCAATGCTGCACCAGTTGGTCCACCAAATGCTGTAACCAAACCAACAAACATTAAACCAATAGCAAGCGCACCAATCATTTTAGATGATGAAGCGCCTGAAACAGAAGCCCAAATTTGGCTTACTGTTGCATTCGCTGTAACATCAGCTCCTTGTTGTTGAGCGTAGCTTGTCATCCATTTGATTGATTCTGCACCAAAGAAGTTCGTTGTAAAACTGAGAATTCCGAAAACAAATACAAACATTCCGATTACTTCATTGATAAATCCGTTGAAAATTGCTTTTCCACGATTTGAACCATTATCCAAAGCGTTAGTTGTTGAAAAAGCGCCTAAAGAAATTGCTCCGTCATTAGTTTTAGCGAAGTATTCTTTATAAATCGCTACAACAAGTAATTGACCAATAATTGCACCAATAAGTTGTGCCAAAATATATTGTGCAACATGTGCCCAAGGGAAATAACCAGCTGAAGCGAGTCCAATTGTAATTGCTGGGTTAATATGTGCACCTGAAACATTTGCAAAAGCAAGTACAGGAACTAAAATCGCAATTCCGTATCCCCATGCAATTGCAAGACCACCCATGCCCTCATTTTTAGAGCCTTTGAGGGTTACCCCAGCAATTGTACCATTACCAAGCAAGACGAGAAGCATAGTTCCCAATCCCTCAGCAATATATTTTGTCATCCATGAAACATCCATGATAATTTCCTTTCTATTTTAAAAAATATATAAAGATGTTGACACTTCAATTTTATCATATTTTTCTTAACTCTTGCTAATAATAACATTGAAAATATGATTAACTCCTACAATAGATTGTTTTGAATTTTTTTCGGCATTGTATTCATCTGATTATAACAAGATTTTTTTATTAATTATTTTAATCGTTACGTAAAAAAAGCCCTCTTTCGAGGACTTTTAAAGGCACTAAAAGTGTGTCAAAAAGGTTCACACAATTTGACAAATACTCACGCTTCCTGCGCGGAAAACCCAATTTCCCAGTATTCCTTAGCTTCGAAATTCTACAAAGTAGAATTATTCGACTCATCGCATAGTTAAATTTTAACATATTATGCTAAATGAAACAAGAAGCCAATCAAAATTCCTACCGTTCCCACAAAACTAAGGATACAAATAGTAAATCCTATCGTAAAGTAATTCTGACCATATCCATTATAATGAACCCTTTTAGTTCTTTTCCCACGATAAATGATTAAAGATATTACTGACAGAACCGTCAGTAAATATTGGATTGGCTGATTTTGTCCATACATTAAGTTCAAAATTGAAGCTACTCCCACAATAATTGCAAGTAAAATCCCCATCTTAGTTCCTTTCTATTTTTTAATTAAAATTTACTGACAGACTTGTTTGTAATCAAAAGAGCTCTGACAAAAAATCAGAACTCCTTTTTCAATATTAGTCAAGCTCTTTGTATGCTTTAACTACATTTTCAGCAGTAAATCCGTAAGCCGGAAGAACGATATTTGCTGGTGCCGAAGCGCCCCAAGTATCTACTGTAACTGTTGCACCATCAAGTCCAACATATTTACCCCATCCGTAACTTGTACCAGCTTCAATCGCTAAACGACGTCTTACAGCTTTTGGTAAAATTTCTTCGCGATAAGCTGCTTCTTGTTCGTCAAAAATATTCATTGAAGGCATTGAAACGACACGAATGCCAGAACCCAAAGTCTTCTTAGCTTCAAGAGCTAATGCTACTTCTGAACCAGTCGCAATGATGATTCCTTCAAGTTTTCCTTCTTCTTTTGAAAGAATATAAGCTCCACGATTCAGACCTTCTTCAGCTAATTCGTAAGTATCAGGTAAAACTGGAAGATTTTGACGAGTCAAAATAAGTGCGGTTGGACGGCTTTTACTTGATGCAGCACGACGCCATGCAGCCACTACTTCATTTCCATCAGCTGGACGAATTACATCCAAATTAGGAATTGAGCGAACAGAAGCTAATTGTTCAACAGGTTCGTGAGTTGGACCATCTTCCCCAACAGCAATGGAATCATGTGTCCAAACATAAGTAACTGGTAAGCTTTGTAGAGCAGCCATCCGAACAGAAGGAAGCATGTAGTTTGAGAAGACGAAGAATGTTCCGCCATAGACACGAGTTCCACCATGCAAAGCAATCCCATTCATAATGGCTCCCATTGCAAATTCACGTACACCAAACCAAATATTACGTCCAGCATAGTTATCTGGCATGAAGTCTTCTTCAACTTTAACCATTGTATTATTTGAAGCCGAAAGGTCAGCAGACCCACCCCAAAGATTTGGCATTTGAGCTGATAATTCTTGGATAGCTTCTTGTGAAGTTACACGGCTGGCCTTGCTTGTTTCCATTTCATGCTTGGTCAAAGTAAGCTCTGGCGTTTCATTTTCAAAAGCTTTTGCGTATTGCTCAGCAAGCTCAGGGTATTTTTCAGAATAATCATCAAAAGTACTGCGCCATACTTGCTCCATCGCTTCACCACGCGCAACTGTCGTTTCTAAAAAGCGTTTTGATACTTCTTCAGGAACTGTAAATTCAGGATAATCCCAACCATATGCTTTCTTGGCAAATGCAACACCTTCAGCTCCAAGAGGAGCTCCGTGAACTGCTGAAGTTCCTTGTTTTTCGGCACCAAAACCAATGACTGTTTTAACTTCAATGATTGTTGGTTTAGATTTTTCAGCTTTAGCCACTTCAACAGCTGCTGCGATTTCTTCTAAATCATTTCCATCTTTTACCAATAAATGTTGCCAGCCATATGATTCAAAACGTTTTTGAATATCATCAATAAATGACATAGATAAGTCACCATCTAGAGAAATATTATTTGAATCATAGAAAAGAATCAATTTACCAAGTTTCAATTTACCTGCAAGTGAAGCTGCTTCTTGTGAAACACCTTCCATCAAATCACCATCACCATTTAAGGCGTAAGTGTAATGGTCAACAATATCAAAACCAGGTTTATTGTATTGTGCTGCTAAATGTGCTTCAGCCATTGCCATTCCGACAGCATTGGCAATTCCTTGTCCTAAAGGACCTGTTGTTGCTTCAACACCATCTGTATGATTAACTTCTGGATGTCCCGGTGTTTTTGATTGCCATTGACGGAAACCTCTTAAATCATCAGTCGTTACATTATAACCTGCCAAATGTAATAAACTATATAACATTGCAGAACCATGACCAGCAGACAAGACAAAACGGTCACGATTTGACCATTTACGACTTGTCTTAGGGTTCACATTAAGAAATTTGCTCCAAAGTACATAAGCCATTGGTGCAGAGCCCATTGGAAGTCCAGGATGTCCTGAATTTGCTTTTTGAATCGCATCTAATGATAGAGTACGAATCGTATTTACAGCCAATTGATCAGTAGTATCAAACATAAGATTTCTCCATATTTTTTATTTATACTCACATTATAACACAAGTTAGAAACGGTTTTCATTCTCTGAAATTAAAATTTTTTTCTTTTTTTATGTTTTTATATGAAAATCTTTTTAATTTTGGTGGGAAAGGTTGCGGTTGACCTGTTTTATAAATCTTCAAAAAATTTATTTTTTCAATTATAATTCTTTGCTTTTTGAATTAATTTTATCTCTTCTATTCAAAATCAAACTCGTCATTAATACAATCAAGAGAAAAATTATTATAAAGGAAATTAATGCTATTGATCCAGCTTTGCCAATTACCCCAAGCAATCCTCCTGAAACAATATAATCTGAATCTGCAAAGGTCGATGCAGAATTCGCTCCAAACGAACCTAAGGCAGGCAGAATTAAAAGTGGACCCCAAGCTAACAGTATTCCATTCGCCGTTGAGCCGATAATCGCCCCACGCAAACCTCCAAAAGCATTGCCATAAACTCCTGCTGCTCCTCCACAAAAGAAGATGCCAACAACACCAGGAATAATCACAGTTGTTCCTAAGCCAAGCATTATTAGCATAGAAATAACTCCAACAATAAATGAGACAAAAAATCCAATTAAAACAGCATTGGGCGCATAAGGAAATACTATTGGAACATCTAATGCTGGTTTGGAGTTAGGAACAAGCTTTTTAGCAATCCCTTGAAATGATGGAATAATTTCTGACAAAATCATACGAACACCTTGAAGAACAACCACAAATCCTGCTGCAAAAGTCCCTGCTTGAATGACCGCATAGACAATATAATTAGTTCCAGCAGACAAAGCTGGACTTTCAACAAAACGAGGACCTGCAATTAAAGCTAAAATAATATAGACAACCATCATTACTAGAGAAATAGAAACAGTAGAATCTCTCAAAAACCCAAGGTTTTTAGGGATATTTAATTTTTCAGTTGATTTTTCTGGATCCTTATTTCCAAATTTTTCTCCAAGCCAACCGGATAGAGCATAGCCCATATTGCCAGTATGGCCCATTGCAACTCCATCATTACTAGTGATCTTCCGCATATAGCGTTGAGTTAGAGCGGGTGTGATTGTCAGCAATGTTCCTTCAAATATTCCTCCTAACAAGATTGTCAACCAACCATTTCCTAGTCCAGCAGAAATAAGTACAACAGCTGACATTGTTGATACATAGAGCATTGCTTGTCCAGTCAAGAAAATATATTTAAATCTTGTAAAACGTGCAAGTATTACATTGACAATAAATCCCACAATCATAATTAAGGCTGCGGGTGTTCCATACTTCACTAATGCTAAAGCAACCACCGCTTCATTGGATGGCACAACTCCCTTAGCATTAAAGACATGTTGAAACATCGTTGCAAAGGGATTCAATGAGGTAACTAATATCCCCGCACCCCCAGTCAAAACCAAAAAACCTGCAAATGTTTTAATTGAACCTTGGATAACTGTACTTGCTGTTTTTTTCTGCAAAATCAATCCCAACATTGCAATTAATCCAACTAAAAGCGCTGGAGTAGTTGCGACTGATACAATAAAGTTTAAAATACCATTCATTTTATTTTTCTCCTCTAGTCTAGAAAAATTTTGTACTTTATAGATTCGATTTATTTTTTCTTATTGATGACTTATGTTATTTTCATCAAGCACTTTATAAAGTGCTTCACGCGCAACTTCTTTATCAGTAATTGACTGAAGTGGCATAATTTTTTCTGTGGGAATATTTGGAAGAGCAGATACTAATGTTGCCTCAACAAAAAAATAATCCGCTGCATCTGGTGTTGCTGACCCAACATCCATATGCTCCAATTCGAAATTATCAATATTTACTCCTGATTCTTCTAATAATGACTGAATGTTCATTTGAACCATAAAACTCGTTCCTAACCCAGATTGACATACACATGCAAATTTCATATTATTTTTCTCCTTCTTCTTCTAAAAGTATTTGTTCAACTTCTGTTGCATTTGTTGCTGCAAGTAACTGACCCAAGCGTTCTTTATTTGATAATATCTTAGTAAGTGTTGATAAAGCTCTAAGATGGGTCTCATTATCAATAGCTGCTAAAACAATAAAAAGTTTAATTTCATGCTTATCATCGTTCATTAACTTTACTGGATGTTCACATCTTAAAAATGACATTCCTAATTTTTTGACCCCTTCCTCTGGACGAGCATGAGGAAGGGCAATTCCCAATCCTAAGTCAATATAAGGGCCGAAAGCTTCTACTTTATCAATAATAGCTTTGATATAACGCTCTTCAATTTCATGTTTATCAAGAAGGGGCTGTGCAGCTAATTCAATTGCTTCTTGCCAGGTCAATTCTCTATTGGTAAAATTTATTTTTTCTTTTGTAAGTAAATCTGTTAGCATAACTCCTGATAGTTTCCCTTCTTTTCTAGTACGATTTAATTTTTTTTCAATAATTTTTATTAAATCCAGTTTACTTGCTGGTTTTTTTATAATAATGTACGGTTCTATTGAATCTAAAATAGTTTGAGCAGATGGTTTTATAAAACCTGGGAGCTGAAAATCTTGTAAAACTTGATTATAGAGCTTATTTTCTTCACGCTGCTCTGGAAAAGCTGACATAAGATAAACTTTTTTGTCTGACTTTACAGGAACCGTTGAAAAAATAATATCATATGAATTTATAGGTAATTTTTCGAAATGAGAGACTCGAGCACTCAGAATAAATTCCATTGTCGGGAATAAACTCTCTAGTCTTTTTTGCATAATTAAACTCGAACTGATTCCATTTACACAGAGTACAATTGCTTTTAATGATTTACCTGAGTACTTATTTTTATAAATCTCTCCACCAAATAAAATGACAAAATAAGCTTTCTCAGATTCTGAAATTTCACCGACCTCTTCTTTTAATGGTTGAAGGACGTTATCCATCAGTAAAAACAAGGAGTGGTACTCTTTTTTTATCCGTTCAAGCAGGACATTTTTTAATTCAAAATGATTTTTTAATCGATAGTATGCAGGAGTTAGGTGAGCTAATAGTGCCATAAAGGTCTTTGTGAAATCATCGAATTCAATTGCTGCTAATTTCATAACATTTTCCATAATGTTAAAGGCCATTCGGTATAAACCATTGTCTTGCTCAATTGTATTTTTTCCATCCGACATCCCAATAATTAATGATTTGAGTAGCTCATTAATATTTTCACTCCCCTTTTCAAAACCTCTACACTTGAGCAGACTTGCAAACAGTAATGTCGAAAGATATCGACTATAAACAATCTCAATCTGTAGTTCTTGCATTATCTTTTTCAATAGCTGATTATTCTTAAAAATAGTTAATGGATCCTTATCATTTAAAACTTTTGATAAGGTATAAAATCCTGCGTCCTCAGATAAATTTTGCAAATAATACCAAGCCTTCTCCTGTAAAATTTTCTCCTCAAAATTGAGGGAAAATCCTTTTTTTCTTGAATATTCAATCTGAATATTTTTGCTCATAAGCTCCTCTCTAAGTTTTTTTAAATCACTTAAAACCGTATTTTTACTTACTTGAAGATATTTTTGAAAAAGAGCAATTGAGAAGGAAGATTCATTTGTAAAAATAAGTAAATAAATAAGGGAGCGCCTTTCAACTTCTGATAAAATAAATGTCTTTTGATTGATAGAATAACGAGTTTCTTCAAAATTTTCTATTTTATCAGAAATTGCTAAGCATTCATTTTTATATTCCAATTTTTTTAAACCTTGATTTTCAAATTTTTGATTAAATTCCTCCAATATTCGATAAAATTTTTCTTTATCTAGATTAGTGACCTCCAATATTCGCTCTAATTTCCATAATTTATGTTTTGAAAAAAAGAGAATGTCTAAATCATAATTAATCATAAAAACGCTCCCTTGTATTTTTTATTATAACTCAATTATTTTACCAAAATATAGCGCTTACAGTCCAAATTACTTTTACTAAATAAAAATAATTGGACTGAACTTTAGAAAATAAAAAAACTCCAAAAAATGAAGTTTTTTATTATTCAAAAGGGAAAATTAATAGCTAATTTTTATTTCTTAGCTGCCTTAAATGCTGCCATAAATTTCTTGGCATTTTCAGTAACCCCACTATAATTGTTGTTGGCTGCTGGAGCTGTAACCCCACCTCCAGCACTTACAGCTACTGCTCCTGCTGCAAACCATTCAGCAACATTATCAACATTTACTCCTCCCGATGGAAGGATATTAATATAAGGAAATGGACCTTTTAAGTCTTTTATCATTTTGGGACCTGTAATATCACCTGGGAAAAGTTTGATTAACTCTGACCCATATTCTAAAGCTTTTTGAGCTTCGAGTGGAGTTAAAATTCCCGGAACATAGGGAATCTGATAAAGATTACATATCTTTGCGACTTCTTTGTTAAAACTTGGACTGACAATAAATTGAGCCCCTGCAACAATGGCCAAACGAGCAGAGGTCGGATCTAAAACTGTCCCTGCTCCGATCACTACATCTGTTCCTAGATACTTGGCTACCAAATCAGAAATAACTTCGTTAGCTCGCGGGACTGAATAGGTCAATTCGATAGAAGTGATTCCTCCTGAGACGACAGCTTCTACGATTTTTAATGCTTTTTCGCCACTCTCAGCTCGGACGACCGAGACGACTCCTGATTGAATCACTTTATTTAATAATTCTGCTCTTTGCATGACTACATCTCCTTGTAAAATGCTTTTAGTTCTTCTTTTGTGGGATAACCTTCACTATCTCCTGAGCTTTGAACTGCTAATGCTCCAACGGCACAGGCGCGCTTGACGGCTTCTTTTAAGGTTTTTCCTTCAAGTAAGGCAGACTCAAGACCAACGGCGAATCCGTCTCCTGCTCCAACCGTATCAACAACTTTTGCTACTTTAAATCCAGAAACAAAATATTGTTCACCATTTTTTAATTTTACAAAAGCACCATCAGCGCCTAATTTGACAACTACAATCTTTGTGAGAGTGCTCTGCTCAAGGTAAAAATCAGCGATTTTTTCTGGTTCAAATGAACCGGTCAAGATTTCACCTTCATTTATTCCTGGCAGAATGATTTGACTTTGCTTTGCTAAATCATTAATTATTCTTATCATTTTTTCTTGATTATCCCAAAGTACAGGTCGTAAATTTGGATCGAAAATGGTTAAAATATCTGCTTCATTTAATTTTTGATTGAACCCTTGAAATGTTTTTAAACTAGTTTCTGAAAGGGCTGGAAAAATTCCTGAGAGATGCGCAATTTTTATCCCTGATAAATCTAGAGCTTTTAGTTCAGCAATGGATAAATTGGCCGCTGCAGAATTTTTGCGATAATAATCAACTTTTGGGTCGCCCTCACTTACTTTTTGTTTTAAATAAAAGCCTGTTGAATAGTTTTTATCTTTGGTGAGATAGGTCGTTTCAATCTCCGCTTTTTTGACTGATTCAATAATAAAATTCCCAAATGAATCCTCTCCGACTTTAGAAATATAAATTCCTTTATGTCCTAGACGACTCAAACCAATCGCAACATTTAGCTCCGCACCAGCTAAATATTTGCTGAAATGCTCAGCTGCATCTAAACTTATATCTTGATTTTCTGAGGCAAGAACGACTAAAGGTTCGCCAAGAGTTATAAATTCAGTCATTGCTTAGAGTCCTCATCTTTGAAAAATCCAAAATAATCATGCACATTATTATAACTAATATCTTCAATCATTTTTCCAACAAGTGCTTCATTATCAGGGATTCTACCATTTTCAATCAACTGTCCAACAAAATTACAGAGGACGCGACGGAAATATTCATGACGTGGATAACTTAAAAAGCTCCGTGAATCTGTCAACATTCCTACAAAATTGGACAATAAACTTTGTGAAGCAAAAATCTCTAATTGGTTTTCCATTCCTTTTTTGGTGTCATTGAACCACCAACCAGCTCCAAGTTGTAATTGTTGCACACCTTCACCTTGAAAACAGCCAATCATTGTGGCTAATTCAAGCCAATCATTTTGATTAAGGGAGTAGAGAATGGTTTTTGGTATGGTTTCAAGTTCTGCTGCTTTGCTAAAGAGTTTGGTTAATTCCTCAGAAATATTAGCTTGAGTACCCATACTATCAAATCCAGTATTTTCACCAATTTTACTTAAGGCTGGGCCATTGATAGAACGGTTGACGTTAACATGGAGTTGCATTGTCCATTCAAATTTTTTATTTAATTTCATAATCTCAAGGATTAATGCCGTAATGTATTGATTATATTCTAGGTCTGTTAAAGTTTGATTTTCTTTGGCTTTCTGAAGGATAGAATCTAAATCCACATTTTTAGTTTCTGCAAAAGTATAGGTAGATAAGGAGTGGTCAGACAAACGTCCACCAAGGCTTGTGAAAAATTCAAATCTTTGTTCAAGTGCCTTAATCATCGTCTTAAAACCTTTTATTTCAATTCCAGAAACTGCTGACAGCTCTGTCAAATAGTCTGCAAAATGTCCGTCAGTAATCGAAATTAAATGGTCTGGTCTTAAAGCTGGCAAAACTTTGAAATCTTTTTCCTCTTTGGCTAATAATTCATGATAAGAAAGCGTTGAAATAGGGTCATCTGTTGTACAAACAACTTTTACCTGTGAATTTTTAATCAATGCGCGTGGTCTGAAATCATCTGTGGCAAGCATTTGGTTCGCTTCATCCCAAATTTCTTTGGCTGTCTCGCTTGAAATCAACTTATCAATATGGAAAAATCGTTTTAATTCCAGATGAGTCCATTCATAAATTGGATTACCAAATGATTTTTCGAGTGTTTTAGCAAATGCTAAAAACTTTTCATAATCCTCTCCATCTCCAGTAATCAATTTTTCAGGAATGCCATTCGCACGGAGCAAACGCCATTTATAATGATCCCCACCTAGCCAAATTTGTGTTAAATTTTCATATTTTTTATTTTCATAAATTTCTGCGGGTTCAAGATGGCAATGATAATCAATAATTGGCATTTTTTCTGCATGTTTGTGAAAAAGCATCTTGGCACTTTCATTCGTTAGTAAAAAATCTTCTGATAAAAATTTCATGATTCTCCTTTATTACTATTAAAAGTTAATTCAACTTCATAAGTTTTTGATTCATTTGATTTTAAGCTGATATTTCCTTCTTTTTGCAAGAGTTCTTGTTTTTGATTGAGAACATCAGGCAGTCCTTGGAAGGGTTCAATACAGAGGTAAGAAAGATTTTCGTCTTCTTTTGTCCACAAGCAAAGATAAGGAAAATCCGCCATTTTCATGGTCATTTGATAATCTGTCTCTTGTGAAAAAAGTTTCACCTCCTCGATTTTATTGTCAAAAATGACGAGCCCTTTTTCAAAGAATTCTCTTTCAAGTGGAAAATTACTGACAGCTTTATTAATTTCTATGATTTTTCCCGAACGATAAGGAAATGGATTTTTGACAATTTCAAATTGTTTTAAAGTCTTATCCTTAGTTTCAAAGGAAATCTGGTAATCTTCAAAATTTGCTGACAAGTTAAAAGCTGGATGAAATCCTAAGGCAAAAGTCAATTTTTTTACTGACAGATTTTTTATTTCAAATTGAATCTTCAATTTTTTACTGACCAGTTGATAAGTGACTTTTAATTCAAATTGAAAAGGGTAGGATTGATAAGTTTCCTCGTTATCTTTTAATGACAAACTTATCTGGTCTTCTTTCTGGTCAATAATTTCAAAGAAATAATCTGAAGCAAAACCATGTTGTTGCATCGGATAAATCTTCTGGTTCAGCAAATATTCATCATCAGTTGAACGTCCAATAGCCGGAAATAAAATTGGGGCATGTTTTGGCCACTCAGAGCCATTCCAAATAAAATCAAATTTATTTTTATTCTCAATTACATGAGTTAATTCAGCCCCTTTTGGATTAATTTGAACAGTAAGCTCATTATTTTTTAGTGTTAACAATTGATTTTCCATCGTTTTTCTCCGATAAATTTACTGACAGCGCCTGTCATTAAACTTTTAAGCTTTTGTCATTAAATATCTGCTTGGTCAGGCCAACATTTTTCATAAGAGTGACCTGTCAGTAATTCAACGACCTGACGTGTTTCAAGAGTTACATCAGCTTTTGAGCCTCCTTCTTCAAGACGTTGCAATTCTGCTTTTAAAATATCATGATTGGCTCGATTAAGTTTAAAGGTGCGAGCTGCAATCAATGCGGCTGCTAACAAGCCAATTGGAACAAAGATGAAAATCAACATAATTCCGTGTTGAATACCTAATGGTGTATTTGCATGAGTCGTCATTGTTGTAGAATTAAATCCAATTTCTTCAAGAGCCCAACCAGCAATATATGTTGCAAGTGCCCCTGTTGATTTACGAAAGAAAGTCATTACAGAAGCATATACGCCCGCTTTATCACCATGTGTAAAAATTCGGTCAACATCGGGTATAAAAGGGAAAACATTCCAAGGAGTAAATTCTAAAATTCCTCGTCCAAGTTGATAAATAATGGAAACAATCACAAGCATCCACATTGGATTATTAATCCCTGTCAAATAGATAACAAAATAACCTAACATGGCCACAATAATCGCCAAATAACTCAAAGTAAATAAATATTTCGGACCACGAGTGACCATTAATTTTACTGCGGCAATAGTCGATAGAATACCAAATGCTGAGAGTGCTTGGAGAACCCACGGAGCATTGGCAGATGTTCCAGACAATCCAATCACGATAAAAGTTGGGAGCAGTGTAGAATAGAAATCTTTTCCTGTAAATGAGAGGAGATAAACCAATAAATGTTTTCTGAATGATTTATTTTTGAAAGTGCCAAAGTAATCTGTCACTGTTTTTTTCATAAATCCACTAAATCCAAGTCGTGGTTGAGCATCTAATTCTGCTAGAAATTCTGGAGTTAAAGGACGTTCCCAGCTTGCTCGCCATGAAGTGAAAATGGCAATGACAAAAATGACTGTCCAAGTAATTCCCGTATAAAGATAAGCATTAGGATTATTAAATGACTTAAGTAGAGCTAAGGTAAAGAAGACAATAGCCGTTCCAGTTGCTGAAATAAACATTCGACTCCCTGAAAGAGTGGTTCGTTTTTTATAATCAGGCGTCATTTCCGTAGGCAAGGTTTCCCAAGGAATTAAAATCATGGAAATCGCTACCTCAATCGCAACATAAACCCAAAGATAATATTGCCAACTGCTAGTTGAAATCCAAAACATTGGAAATAAAATCGCAAATAATATTCCACCAAGTGCAATAAAGAAATGACGTCGGCCATATTTTCGTCCTAATCTTGTTCGATAAAAACGGTCAGTAATTGCCCCAAAAAAGAGGGACCAGATGGCATCAATAATCCGACCAATTCCCAAAACTGCTCCTGTAAAAAGAGGACTAATTCCTTGTGAAAGAACAAAGACAAAGATAACTCCTGAAACAATGTTATTCCAGCCTCCGCCCATTAAATCAGTCAAACCGTAAAGAAGACCACGCCTTGTATTGATTGCTTTTGGGGTATAAACCCATGAAGTTTTTTGTTTTTCTGCCATTTTAAACAGATTCTCCTATTTTTATATTTTTTGTCAGTGAAAATTGACAAATTTTTCCATAAACTTTGTTAATTTGTGAACTTTGTGAAACGCTTACTCCAACGTTTTAATTTTAGCGGAGAGTATTCTCCGCACATTTTTTTCACAAAAAGTTCTTTAAAATAGATTTCTTCATATCATTTTTATTTACTGATTCGTTTTCTCAAGCGCCTCCCAAAGCCCATTAAGATAACTTGCTCCAAGTGCTCGGTCATATAAACCGTAGCCTGGGCGTCCTGTTTCTCCCCAAATCATTCGACCATGGTCTGGACGAATATAGCCATCAAAACCATTATCATACATGGCTTTCATTATTTTATACATATCAAGCGAACCATACTCCGACAGATGAGGAGCTTCATAAAAATCTTTTTCACCACTTGGCAAAAATTTAATATTCCGCACATGTGCAAAAGGAATTCGGTCTCTTTTGACAAATTCAGCCATAATTTCATAGACATTATTAGCTGGATCTTCAGCAATCGACCCCGTACAAAGCGTAATCGCGTTTGACGGACTATCTACAACATTACATATCCAATCTAAATCTTCCCGATTTTTCACCACCCGAGGAAGCCCAAACATCGGATAAGGAGGGTCATCAGGGTGAACCGCCATTTTAATCCCAACTTCTTCACATGTAGGAATGATTGCTTTTAGAAAATAAGCAAAATTTTCACGCAATTTATGCTCATCGACATTTTTGTATGCCTCAAAGAGTCCTCTGACTTCTGATAATCTTTCAGGTTCCCAACCCGGGAGTGAAAAGCCACCATCCGCTGCTTGAACGCGGTCAATTATCTCCTGAGGGTTTGCTGGAATATCCCCAGCAATAAAAGCCATAGTTTGTGAATTATCAGATAAATGATAATCCAAATCTGATTTCAACCAGTCAAATACAGGCATAAAATTATAGCAAATCACTTCAATCCCAAACTCGCCAAGATTTCGAATCGTTTCTTTATAATTCTCAATATATTTATCACGAGTTGGCAAACCAATTTTGATATCATCATGAATATTGACAGATTCAATTACTTTTAAACTTAAACCTGCGGCTTCAATTTCTTCTTTAAGTGCTTTGATTCTCTCCTTTGGCCAAATTTCTCCTGCTGGAATGTCCATAATCATTCCAACGACTCCTTTAACACCTGGAACTTGGGCAATTTCAGAAAGTTTTATCTTATCTGCATTTGAACCAAACCACCGCATTGTCATTTCCATTTTTTTATTCCTTTATCTTATTTATATAAAATCAAATAGTATGCTATAGCTTCCCACCAAGCGGTAAGACCTGCTGAAAGTTTTACGTCAATGATTTCGTAATTTTGATTTTGCAAATCTGCCAAAACTTTATTTAAAGCTTGATTAAAAAGTTGGTCAGTTTTTTCTTTTCACAATTTGGCAGAAATGAAAAACTGATAGCAGTATTTTTACTGACAGTTCAAAATTAAACATTCTGTCAGTAAATTTTTAGATATTTTTTACTGACAGTTCTAAATAAGTAGCCTGTCAGTAATTTTTTCCGTGTTCTTTTAGGACGATTTGCAGTGTCTTAAGCACTGCTCCTTTGCCTTGAAGCATTTGCTCAAAGTAATTTTCAATCTTTTGAGCTAGCCCTGTTTGGTACATCTCATTTGGAAAAATTTGGTGATTAGATAAGATAGGTTTTAGAATTTCATGAATTTCTTGCTGACTACCATCTAATTTTACCTCGGCAACAAAAGCTTGCAACTCTTCAAGAAGAGGGTCAGGACTTGGAGAAAAACTTTCTAACTCATCATTAATTCCGATTAAATAACGGCACCAAGCAGCAATGACTAATGGAATAAATTCCAATTCTTTAACAGAAAATCTTGGATTGGCAATATAGTGTCCAATCGTTACGCCATAGCGAACAGGAATTTTTTGTGACGTATCTGCCGCAATTCTCTGTGGTGTATCTGGAATATTTTTATTTGGTAAACGTTTAGTCAATAACTGGTCAATAAAATCTTTCGGATTGATAATTTTCGGATTCTTAACCACAGGCAAAGCCTCGCCATACCCCAAATTCTTAACAAGTGCTAACAAATCTGGATTGGCAACTTCTTCCCAAATTGAATGATAATCTAATAAACTTCCAAAAATAGCTAAAGCGGTATGCAAGGGGTTCAAACAAGCGGTAACTTTCATCTGATCAGTATCATTGACTGTTTCACGATCAGTCAAGATAACTCCAGCTTTTTCTAATGCCGGCCTGCCATTTGGAAAAGTATCTTCAATCACTAAATAATGAACTTCTTCCGTATTACCAAAAGGAGCAATATTTGTATGTTTTTGACTATGTAAAATTTCTGTATCCTCAAAACCATCAGCTGTCAGTAATTTTGCAACTTTTTCAGACGGATTGGGTGTAATTCGGTCAATCATTGACCAGGGAAAACTGACTTTTTTAGGATTGATAAGGTAATCATAAAAATCTTGTTCTACGATTTCATTTTCCACCCAAGCTTTAGCAATGGTCAAAATCGCTTCTTGCAATTTCAAACCATTTTCTGAAAAATTATCTGTGCTCACCATGGCAATAGGAAATTTACCAGCTTTAAATCTTGCATAAAGGAGATAAGTAACGGCTCCCATATTGGTTTTGGGCTTGCTTCTTCCTTGCATATCTTCAAGTGCCAAAGGCGTCAATTGATCTTTTGAATCCCGTAGTGAATAACCTTTTTCTGTAATCGAAAAAGTCGTCAATTGCAAAGACGGATTTTCAAAGACTTTTGTTAAATAAGCCCAACCCTCGGTATTTTCTGCATTAAAATAAAAACTTTCAGCAACACTCGCAATCAATTCTTTATCAAAAGTTCCATCTGATTTCATTGTCACTGACAGAAAACGATTATTATAGGCCCGATAGCTTTTATCAATTACCTCATCATCATAAGTTTCAGCCACAATAAGACCTGAGTTGAGTTCTCCTTGATTGAGTAAGTCTTGGGCGACAACCGCATGGAAACATCTAAAAAGATTTCCTCCACCAAAGTGGACCCAGACTGGATTATCAGCTGTTGACTCTATAACTTTGTCTTGATTAAAGTTAGGAATTTTAATTTTCGCTTTTTTAAATTCCTCAGCTTTTATCAAATAATCATCAAGCAATTTCACCATGATTTCTCCTTTAAATCCCAAAAGTGATATATCAGTTTTTCTTCTACGAAAACTAGTATATCACTTTTAAGAAACCGTTGTCAAGAATATATTAAAAAAAAAGACATTATTTTAAAAGAATACCTTTATTATTTGACTTTACCGCCCCTCTGCTCTATAATTACAGAATGAATGAATTGAATTTTAATCTACAGAATCAGGCCTATAAACAAATTACAGGCAAAATTCTCAGGAATGAATATCGTCCTGGGCAAAAAATTTCACAAAAAAATATCGAAATTGATTTGCAATTAGGCCGAACTCCTGTCAGAGAGGCACTTCTTCGTTTACGTCGTGATGGACTCATTTACAGCATCCCCCAATCAGGAACCTACGTCACAAAAATTGATTTAGATGCTGCCATCAATGCTCGATTCATTCGAGAAAATTTAGAAGCCAAAATTGTTTCCGAAGCTGCGGCTTTAGAGAATAATAATCTTTTACTCAACCAAGCGCGTGATGCAATTGAACTTCAAGAACAATATGCTGCTAAAGCAGAATATCACAATTTTTTTAATGCTGATGAAGAATTTCATAAAACTTTTTATTTAATGACTAATCATGCCCAAGTCTGGGACTGGCTTCAAACCATTAATATTCAGTTCAATCGTTTCCGGTGGTTACGCCTTGCGATTTCTGATTTACCATGGAATACCTTGATTGAGCAACACAAGGAAATACTCTGCGCTGTTGAAAATCATGATGGAGAAAAAGCTGTCACAGCAGCTGCCAAGCATTTGCACTTGATGTTTGACGAAGAAATGGCAGTTTTACAAGCTTTCCCTGAATACTTTGATAATTTACCCGAATAAAAAAACTCTGACGGAATTCCGACAGAGTTTTTTATAAGTAACTCATTTATTTTACATTTTTAGAATCTGGAATTAAAAATGAAGTAAAGAAAGCAATAATAACAAGAATCAATCCTGTGACAATTCCAGAAATATAACCAGAACTACTTCCACCAACACTGGTATGTAAAAGCGTTGGCACTGCGTACAAAATAATGAAACTGATACCAGCTCCTAAATTAAACATTCCTGCATTTAAGCCCGGAAGATAACCTGGATTATCCTCTGGTGAAAGCACGATTCCCAGACCATTTAACATAATATTTGTTATTCCAGCATAGGTAATCCCAATGAAGGTAGATACCAACAATAAAAGCCAGATTGAAGGTTGTAGCACTCCAACAACGGCCAAACCAATACCGATAATCGTCGTTAAAAGTCCAACCCGAAGGACTTTTGTAAAGCCAAAGCGTGCAGCCAAGAATCCTGAAACAGGTCCAAAGAATAAGCCAGCAAGCGCATAAGGAGTAAGGGTAACAAGAGAAACCATATCTGCCCCAAGTCCCAAACCAAACTTACCATCTTGACCCAAAGCTGGAATAATACCATTCATAATTGCAAAGACACCAGTCATCGTTAGGAGAGTTGTAATTAATAACCCCCAAGTTCTTCTTTGTTTCAAATAATGAATAGGAACCATTGGATGATTCACTCGTTTTTCAACTTGCCAAAATCCAACAAAACAAATCAAACCTAAAAGAGCCAAGAGTGAAGCTAAAAGCCAATTAGGAAGTCCAAGATTTCCAAAACTTCCTTGCAAGGCATTCACCGCGCTCAAGAGCGCACCCATTGCCAATACTAAAAGAATGACTCCGCTCCAATCCATTTTTGGTGTATCTTTTGCAGTTGACTCTTGCGTTCCAAAACTTACTAAAAGAATAGCAAGTGCCGCAGTAATTCCCATAACAAAAAATACAGAACGAAATCCACCATGACTTACTAGCCAACCACCTGCTAATGCATCAACCCCAGCAATTCCACCATTGATTGAAGTAAGTATGGCCATTAATTTTGCATATCTCTTCTCATCACGCACTTTCACATGCAGAATAATTAAACAAAGCGGAACCACAGGGCCAGCAGCACCTTGTAAAATACGACCAATCATCAAAATCCCCACATTTGTAGCAAATCCTGAGATAAGACAACCAATCATTGTCAAAGTAAGCATTCCAATTAGAACTTTTTTTCGTCCAATCAAATCCGCCAAACGAGGCAAAAATAGAGCAAATAAGGCCGCAGCTGTAAAAAAGATGGTTTGTGTTAGTGCTATAGACGAAGCTGTCGTGTGTAATTGGGTCTGCATGGTAACCAAAGCAGGCGAGAGCATCGAAGCATTGAGCTGAAAAGCAAAGATTGCTACCAATAGGGCCACCATTAAAGCCACTATTGAACCCGCATTATCACTAGATTTTTGAGGAACAGTATTTTCTCCCATTTTTTCTCCTTTTTTTAGAGGATAAACTCTTTTTAGTTTTACAAACCTAAAAGAGCCCCAGCTATCTATTATATTATAAATTTTACTTTTTGCGAAGTTTAAAAATGTCACTTGGACAAATTTTTATTTTTATTCATTATTCATCTTTATTTTTAAAAATAAAAAAACTCTGTCCTAGCGACAGAATTTATATTTTTATACTACCATTGATGTTGGTCAACATTATCTTTGTCCACAAGATAGATTGGCGAATTTATCATATGTGCTATTTTTTTACCTTGATAATAATCATAGGTTGCTTGCAAAGCCATTTCACCAATTTTAGCTGGTTGTTGAGCAATCGTTGCGGTCATTGTCCCTGCTTTTATGGCATCATGTGTTTCAGACTCACCATCAATTCCAAAAATGGCTATTTTTTGTCCAGTGGCTTGCACAGCTTTAGCTGCTCCCAGTGCCATTTCATCATTTTGCGCAAAGATTGCTTGGACGTCTTTATGAGATTGGAGCATATTTTGAGTAGTATTTAAGCCAGTTGTTCTGTCAAAATTAGCTGATTGACTGGATAATATATTTAAACCTAAGGTCTTAGCTTCACTATTAAATCCTTTACCACGGTCTATTGTTGCCGAAGCCCCTGGCGTTCCAGAAAGTTCCAGAACTTTTACGTTTTTCCCAACCAATTTTTCAACGGCTTGAGCTGCCATTTTCCCAGCTGCCACATTATCAGAGGCAACGGTTGTTAAAACTGTTCCACCATTTGATCCTCTATCCATTGCAATCACTGGGATATGGGCATTATTGGCTGCTTTAATGGCTGGAACAATGCCATCAGAATCTACAGGATTAATTAAAATCGCATCCACATTTTGGCTGATGAAATTTTGAACATTATTTAATTGTGTTGCAGAATCATTTTGGGCATCAGAAACCGTTAATTTTGTATTTTTTTCTTTGGCCATTGATTTAATCGCATTGTTCATTGAAACAAAATAAGGATTGTTTGTTGTCGAAATAGAAACACCAATATTTAATTCATTTGGTTTCTTATGCGTTACCTCTTCTACTTTTTCCTTTCCATCACGGCCAGGAATGCCGGTATAAAGACTACATGCGGTCAAAGTTGAGACTGCTAAAGTAGCTACAAAAGCAAAAGTTAATTTTTTTACTAATTTCATGTTCAACTCTCCTATTTCCGTTTGCTACGAATGACATCGATAAGAACTGCAACGAGAATAACTAATCCTTGGATGACTTGTTGCCAAAAGGCTGATACACCAATTATATTTAAACCATTATTTAGAACACCAATGATTAATACCCCAATCATCGTTCCAAACATACGCCCTTTTCCTCCCATTAGAGAGGTTCCCCCAAGGACAACGGCAGCGATTGCATACATTTCATAGCCAGATCCTGCTTGTGGCGTTGCTGATGACAAACGAGAACTGATGATTAAACCAGAAATTGCGGACATTGCTCCAGATAAAGTGTAAATGGCAATTTTTACTTTATTTAGTTTAATTCCTGAAATATAAGCAGCTTTTTCATTACCACCCAAAGCATAAACTGATTTACCAAAGGCTGTTTTATGAAGCAAAATCCATAAAATAATGAAAACAAGAATCATTAAAATAACAGGGAAAGGAATACCCAGTAAATAACCTTGTCCAATATAGGCTAAGAAATAGCCATCCATGTGTTTAGTAATTGGATTACCATCAGTAAAAACAAGGGTTGCTCCGCGGTAAACCATTTGAGTAGCTAAAGTTACAATGAAAGGGGCCAATTTCCCATAGGCAATAAGTGCACCATTGATCGCTCCAAGAAAAGCACCAATGATTAACGCACAGACTACTGCTAGCGGTAAAGGCATTCCTTGGGCTATAAAACCTGCGGACACTGCACTTGAAAGGGCTAAAATTGCGCCAACTGACAGGTCAATTCCTGAAGTTAGAATTACGAAGGTCATCCCAAAAGCAATAAATCCATTAGCCGTGACTTGTAAGAGTAAATTTAGCAAATTGTTTGCCGTCATAAAGTTGGGATTGATACACGTAATGATAATCATCAAAACAATCAGAGCAATCATTGTCGTTAAAGAACTGAATTTTTGAGATAGAGCTTTCACACTTATTGTCCTCCTGTTGCGAGCTGCATCACATTTTCTTGTGTTGCTTCATTTTTGGCTAAAATTCCTGCTATTTCTCCTTCATGCATCACTGCAATTCGGTCTGCAACACCAAGAATTTCGGGTAAATCACTTGAAATCATAATAATTGGAACACCACGTTCAGCAAGTTCATTCATTAATTGATAAATTTCACGCTTGGCTCCCACGTCGACTCCTCGTGCTGGTTCATCTAAGATTAAAACTTTTGGCGCAATGCCAATCCATTTGGCAAGGACAACTTTTTGTTGATTTCCTCCAGATAGAGAACCAACTATTTGTTCTTCATCTGTCGCTTTAACATTAAGACGCTCAGAGAGTTGCTTAACAAAAGTTGTTGCTGTTTTATCGTCAAAGAAGCCATGATGAATAAAATCCTTTGTACTCGGAAGAGTAATATTATCTTTTATTGAGAAATCAAGAACAAGTCCTTCATCTTTTCGGTCTTCTGTTAAAAAGCCAATTCCTTCTTTGATTGCTTGTGCCGGGTTATTGATAGTTAGACTCTTTCCATTAATTTTTATCGTGCCTGATTTTAGCTTATCAATTCCAAAAATTGCTCGCATGACCTCAGTTCTACCAGCTCCCATGAGTCCTGCAAATCCGAGAATTTCACCTGAACGAACTGAAAATGAAATGTCTTTAAAAGATTCTGCCGATAAATGGTCGGCTTCAAATACAATTTCTCGAATTTCAGCATTTTTTTGGGGATAGTAATCTGTAATTGACCGACCAACCATTTTTCTAACTAATTCATCAACGTTGGTTTCTTTCGTCTTTTGCGTATCAATGACTAGACCATCACGCATGACAGTTACACAATCTGTGATTTTAAAAATTTCTTCCATTCGATGAGAAATATAAATAATTCCACCCCCTTGATTTTTTAGACCAGCAATAACTGAAAACAATCTTTCTGTTTCTCTTTCGGTCAATGCTGCTGTTGGTTCATCCATAATCAAAATTTTTAAATCAGACAAAAAACTTTTAGCTATTTCAACCATTTGTTGCTGACCAACTGATAAATTACCAATTTCTTTGTCTAAATCAATTTTTACTCCCAGCTGTTCAAAAGCAAAATTTGCTTTTTTTCGCATGGCCTTCGTATCTAAAATACCAAATTTATTTTTTATCTCTCGTCCTAAAAAAAGATTCTCTAAGACTGTTAAATCAGGCCAAGTATTCATTTCCTGATGAATAAAACTAATTCCAAATCCTTCTGCTTCCTGAGGATTTTTAAAAATTTTCTTTTCACTGTCAATCTCAATTTCCCCACCAGAAGCTGGAAATAGACCAGTTAGAATATTCATCAAAGTAGATTTCCCAGCCCCATTTTCTCCCATTAAGGCATGAACTTCTCCTGAATTAATCGTTAAATCAATTGCTTCAAGAACTTTATTCGTTCCAAATGATTTAGAAATGTTCTTCATTTCTATTTTCAAAATTGACCTCCTCCTTTTTCACAAAGCGACACCTGATTGTAAAATAATATTTGAATAAGGTGTATTTTCTCCTGTTCTCACCACTGCTTTGACCTCATGATTCATTAATTTTAAGGTTTCATGACTGACAAAAACTATTTCAACATCTGCTGATAATTTTGTCAGTAAAATCGCTAACTGTTCAGGATTATTTTCTTTTATTTCCTCAGCAAGATAGACTTTTTCAACTAAAATATTTTCCAAATAGATGTCCAGCACTTCTTGAAAACTGGGTTTTCCTCTTGTCAGGGCTAAATCAATTTTGGGGGTACCTACTGGTACTGGTAGTCCTAAATCTCCTATACAAACTTGGTCAGTATGGCCCAAATCGTCAGCAATTTTTGCTAATTCACTATTTAGTATTCCTTCTTTTTTCATAAATTTAACTCTCTTTCTTTTTTAGTAGAGATTAATTTCAAGTTCTTTTAATTTTGCTTTAACTTCTGATAGCTTTGGCATCCCGCCTTGTGCGCCAAATTTTTGAATAGATAAATGAGAAGCAACGACAGCTAATCTGATAGAATCACTAATTGATAAGTTCTCAGTCAAACCAAAGGCAAACGCTCCGTTGAATGTATCTCCTGCACCAGTTGTATCTACAACCTTAGCTTTTATGGCAGGAATTTTTTGAAGAGTCTCTCCATCGTGGAAAATGACTCCTTCACTTCCTAAGGTGACAATCAGACGATTTGAATATTTTTTGAGAATTTCTTCAAGTGCTAAATTTGGAAAAAGTTCCTTACATTCGTGTTCATTCGGTGTGATATAATCAACAAAATCAATCATTTCCAAATCTGTTTTTCTTGCTGGAGCTGGATTATAAAGAACTTTTATCGCATTTTCTTTACAGAATTTAGCAATCGCTAAATTTGTTTCATGTGGAATTTCATTTTGTAGAATAACAAGTTGGCTTTCTTTAATTTTCTCCCAAAGGTCTGCTAGATAACTTGGTAGAACTTCATTATTAGCACCTGGAATAATAATAATACGATTATCGTCATCATAGAGAGTAATTTGAGCAATCCCTGTTGTTTGTGGTACCGTTCCCACATTTTCAAAAAGAACTGCATTTTCTTTGAAGTTTTGCAAAATACTCTCACCAAAAGCATCCTTGCCTACTGCTCCAATCATACTTACTTCATTGGGAGAAAGTCTGGCAAAAGCAACGGCTTGGTTCGCTCCTTTTCCACCGGGAACCATAGCGAAATCTTCACCAAATACTGTTTCTCCAGCATTTGGCACTCGGTTAGTCCTTGTGACTAAATCCATTGAAATGCTTCCTATAACACTTACTTTTGTCATTAATTTTTCCTCATTCTTTTCTCTTTTGTCGAATTGTTTCACGCGCTACATAATGAACAGGGAGTTCAATTTTAGACTTCTCAATTACTTGGTCAGTCGCGATTTTATAAATAAGTTGAGCAGCTTCAAGCCCCATCTGATAAGCAGATTGATGAATGGTTGAGAGTGCTGGATAAATGAATTGGCTCATTTGAATATCGTCATAACCAATAATTTGAATATCCTCAGGAATTTTCTTATTTAAACGATGAATTTCGTGGATATAAGCCATAGCATGAATATCCGATGGTGCAATGATACTATCAAAGTTTTCTTCATTGGCAAGCACTTCTCTCGCCTCTTTCTGAATTTCTTCAAAATCATAACTTTGACTGTAAAAAGCTTTAAAATCAACTTGCTTTTCTTTTAAATAAGCAATACTTGCTTTAAAACGATTATTGATATTTGTGGCATTCAAAGGACCGCTGACTACAGCAACTTTTTTTGCTCCTGCTGTTACAATCACTTTTGCTGCTAATCGTCCACCTGACTCATTGTCCGAAAAAACACCATAGTTACTTTTATGGCCTACTCGGTCCACGATTACAGTTGGAATATCCAAATCAGGAAAGTCTTCTTTAAAATCATGGGTTGAAATGATGCCAGCAGCATTACTTTGAATCAAAACTTTCAAATAATCTTGCTCAGATTGATTCTTTTCACCAATATTTCCGAGCATCACACGATAACCTTTTTCTTTTAAAAATTCCTCTGCTCCTTTGGCTAGCATTGGGAAAAAAGGATTGGAGATATCTGGCAATAATAGTCCAACAAGCTGATTCTTTTTAGTTTTTAAAGATTGGGCAGAAAGATTGGGTCTGAAATTTAGTTTTTTAATTGCTCGTTCAATTTTTTCTCTGGCTTCATCACTTACATAGCCATTCTGAGCAATAAAACGTGAAACAGTCGACTTTGAAACTCCTGCTTCAAGCGCAACTTGCTTGATTGTTGTCATTACTTCCTCCTTTCACATATGGGAACGTTCTCATATTTACATTTATAATTGTATCCGTTTTCATTAAATTTGTCAATCCTTTTTATATTTCGTTTTAATAACAAAAAAACCTACTTTTTAGTAGGCTTTCTTATTAATCAAAGACACGCTCAAAAATTTCATCGACTCTTGTTAAATGATAATTGTAATCAAAAGCTTTATCAATATCTTCATCATTCAAATACTGACGAATTTGTTCATTTTCTTCAAGCAATGGTCTAAACATCACTTGTTCATCCCAAGATTTTGCAGTCAAAGGTTGAACTAAATCGTAAGCTGCTTCACGCGTCATTCCCTTTTCAATCAACATTAACATGACATGTTGGCTGTAAATCAAGCCAAAAGTCGCATCCATATTTCGTTTCATATTTTCTGGGAAAACAGTCAAATTTTTAACGATATTCCCAAAACGATTCAACATATAATCCAATAATTCTGTTGTATCAGGTGCAATGATACGTTCAGCAGAACTGTGTGAAATGTCACGTTCATGCCAAAGACTAACATCTTCAAGAGCTGTAATTGCATGTCCACGAATGACGCGGGCTAAACCTGTCATATTTTCAGAACCAATTGGGTTACGTTTGTGTGGCATTGCTGACGAGCCTTTTTGACCTTTAGCAAAGAATTCTTCAACTTCACGTTGTTCAGATTTTTGTAATCCACGGATTTCTGTGGCCATGCGTTCAATTGATGTCGCAATGAGCGCCAACGTTTGGAAGTATTCTGCATGTAAATCACGTGGTAAGACTTGTGTTGAAATCTCTTGCGGACGAGTCCCTAATTTTTCACAAACATAGGCTTCTACAAATGGAGGAATATTAGCAAAAGTTCCAACAGCACCAGAAATTTTCCCAGCTTCAACAGCTTTTGCAGCATGTTCAAAACGTTCAATATTTCGTTTCATTTCGCTGTACCAAGTCGCTAATTTCAAGCCAAAAGTTGTTGGTTCAGCGTGAACGCCGTGAGTTCGACCCATCATTACTGTGTATTTATGCTCTAAAGCTTTATTTTTAACAATTTCTGCAAAGTTTTTTAGATCATTGCGCAAAATATCATTAGCTTGTTTATAAAGATAACCATAAGCTGTATCAACGACATCTGTTGATGTCAGACCATAATGAACCCATTTGCGTTCTTCACCCAATGATTCACTGACAGAACGTGTGAAAGCTACCACATCATGACGTGTTTCTTTTTCAATTTCAAGAATGCGTTCAACATTAAAAGTTGCATTTTCGCGAATTTTTTTCACATCTGCTGCTGGGATTTCCCCAAGCTCTGCCCAAGCTTCATCTGCAAGAATTTCGACTTCAAGCCATGCTTTATACTTGTTTTCTTCTGACCAAATCTCTGCCATTTCTGGACGTGAATAACGGCTAATAACCACTTTTTTCTCCTTTTTTACTGACAGAATAGCTGTCAGTAAATTAATCCTATTTTTAATTTCTAATGAACAAAGCGTCCTTTTTCATTATCTATTATAACATTTTCACTTATAAAGCTTTTGGTCCATTCTACTTGTCCTAATAAAAGTAAAAAAATTATCTGTCATAACCGAACAATATCTCTGATTATATCATTCTCTATTTTTCTAAGATATCCAAAATATACTCTGTTTCTTTGAGAGAAATTTGCCCAGGCGCACTAGAATTTTCTAAACTTGCAAAAGTCCAGCAAGAGCCAGTCAAATAGCCAGAAATTCTTGAAAGTCGTCCTAAGTCACCCATTGCCATGCTGATAAAATGATCACCGTATTCTAAAGTCATATCACGAGTGATTTGTAATAAATCAAGAACATCACATTCACGTTCTGGCATCACAGCAACTTTAACAAAGGCAGTTCCTTCTTCGTGCATTTTAATCAACCGATTGGTTAAATCGGACGGAACTTCATCAAAATTATGATAAGAAAGCACCATTTTATCCCGAAAATCTTTCAAAGCGGCAAATGAAGGGCCATGCGTAAAGAATTCGACATCGATATATGCGGGATTGTAAGTCAAAATTTCTTTTAAAATCTGTAAATATTTTTTTTCAGAAACTTGAATATTTCCGCCTTCTCTGACTGTTCTTAAAGTAAATAAAATCTTACTTTCTTTAAATTTTTCAAAGAATTTAGGAGCCATCTCTAAAATTTCATCTGCTGACAAAAAATCGGCACGCCATTCAACAATATCTGCTGTTCGATAATCACTGACAGAAACTTTCTCAAGCTCTGCTAACTCTGTCAGCATGATTGGAACAACAATTTTTGTTTTTCTCATAAACTTCTCCTTACATTTTCATAAATGTTTTACCTTATTCTAGCATATTTTCGCAAAAAGAAAAAAGGAAACAGCGTTTCCTTTTACGTTTTTTTTACTGGGGTAGCTGGATTCGAACCAACGCATGAGGGAGTCAAAGTCCCTTGCCTTACCGCTTGGCTATACCCCAAGATTGCTTTATGACGACAAGAAACATTTTAACAAATTATCTTATTAATTTCAAGTTATAAATTAGAAATTTCAAATCAATCACAAATAAATCTTTAAATCGAAAGATTATAAGCCATAATTGCTTCCTCAAGAGCTGCTTCAAAAGAAGTCACTGTAGCAATTTCTTTACCTGAAAAAACAATGACAAAATTTCCTGATTTTTCTTTAATTTCGGCGATTGTTTTTTTTCCACTTTTAATGACAGCTCCGTCAGCTGTATCAATAATTTCAAGTTCAGTATCTTTTTTCTTTGACATATTAAACTCCTCAAAATTTGAAAAGTCTTTTTGACCTTCCAAATCCCTATTTTCTTTGAAATTTTTCTTTCTCAATCATATCATTTTAAAAGCCTTTTGTCACGCTCATTTTAATGACAGACTTGTCAGTATGTGCCATGCTTTCACTCTCTTTTACTGACAGAACTTTTCACTAGAATTGAATATAAAAAAATACTGACAGACTTTATTTCAAGAAGAAAAAAGTTCTGTCAGTAATTTTTATTATGATAATTCAGCAATAACGGCTTTAAGTTGTGCTTTTGTTTGAACACCAACAATGCGTTTTACTTCTTCACCATCTTTTTTGAACATCAATGTTGGGATAGACATAATGCCAAATCCTTGGGCTGTTGCTGGGTTTTCATCAACATCCATTTTGCAAATCTTAAGTTCTGATTCGTCAAGTTCTTCTGAAAGTTGTTCCAAAATTGGCGCTTGCATGCGACATGGACCACACCAAGTTGCCCAAAAGTCAATTAAAACAAGCCCTTCTTTTGTTTCTTCATCAAACGTTGCATCAGTAATATTATATTCCATTTTATCTCCTTCATTGAAATAATTTTCTTCAGTAAGACTATTCTAGTGTAATTCACTTAAAATTTCAAGAAAATAGATTTTGAGAAATTTATTATTTTACTTCAAAATAGCAATCGTTGCTCCAGAGCCACCAGCATTAATTGGTGCATATTCATAAGATTTAATATGACGGTGTTTTTGAAGTTTTTTCTGTACCATTTCTCGAATAACACCCGTTCCAATCCCATGAACAATCGTAATTTGAATCAAATTTGCAAGTAGAGCTTGGTCAATATAATTATCCAATTCCAGTTCTGCTTCTTCATAACGCATCCCGCGTAAATCAAGTTGAGCTTTGACTTTAGAAGTCACCTTCTTGCTGACATTTTTAGTTTTGGCTTGAATTTGTTCTGGACTTTCAATCACTTCAAATTCATCTTCATTTAAACGAGTCGTGATTGAACCCATTTGAACCGTCCAACGTCCATCTTTTTCTAAACGAATCAATTTACCACGCTGACCATAAGAAGTGACATTAACTTCAGCCCCTTGCTTAAGTCCTCTTTGTGCTTTCGCTTTTTTCAAAACCTTATTTTTAGAAAAATCAATGGTTGGAGCCAAACCTTCAAGTTCTTTTCTAGCAGCAATAATTTCATGTGGTTTCAACGCTGCTTTATCATTGAGATTCTTCAAAATTTCTTGCGCTTCAAGACTCGCTTTTTTAACTACTTCTTGAGCTTCTTTTTGTGCTTTTTCTAATTCAAACTCGCGCTCGCGGTTAATTTGATTATAGACTTTCGTCAAATCTTTATGTAAACTTTGATTTTCTCGTTCAATTTTTTTAATATTTCTTGAACTTTCAATCACTTCACGCGTTTTTTCTTCCAACTTTTCAATCATCTGATTGACATCATGCTCACTGTCAGAAATTTGTTGACTGGCTACTGAAATAATAGTTTCTGGCAAACCTAATCTTATAGAAATCTCCAAGGCATTTGAACGCCCAGGCACTCCCAGTTGCAAATGATAAGTGGGTTGCATTTTATCAATGTTAAATTCCATACTTGCATTGATTACTCGTTGCGTTTCGACCCCATAAGCTTTTAACTCAGGATAATGAGTACTTGCCATGGTTTTCACATTTCGTTCACGTAAATTTTCCAGTATAGCAATAGCAAGAGCCGCTCCTTCTTTTGGATCAGTTCCTGCCCCAAGTTCATCAAACAAGACCAAACTATTTTCATCTGCTTGAGCTAAAATATGAACAATATTAGTCATATGACTTGAGAAAGTTGATAAACTTTGCTCAATGGATTGCTCATCACCGATATCGGCAAAAATATCATCAAAAAGATGAATTCGACTGCCATCAGCGGCTAAAATTGGCAGACCTGATTGAGCCAATATTGTCAACAAACCAACTGTTTTCAAAGTAATGGTCTTCCCACCCGTATTTGGACCGGTAATAACAATCGTATTGAGCCCTGCATCAAATTTAATATCATTTGCTACAACTATTTTTGCTTCAATCAAAGGATGGCGAGCTGCAAAAAGGGTAATATCTTTATCGGTTGTTAATTCTGGAAGTGTCGCTTTATTCGCTGCTAAATAAAGATACTTGGCACGAATAAAATCAATATGACCAATCAGCCAAGCATTTTGTCTTATATCAAAGCTATAAGGTTTTAATTGACTAGCAAGCTCACGATAAATTCTTGTGATTTCTTGGCGTTCTTCAATTCTCTTTTGATTAAGTTTGTTATTTAATGAAACAACTGCATTTGGTTCAATATAAAGCGTTTGACCTGAAGCAGACATATCATGAACTACACCAGCAATTTTATTTTTGTTTTCTGCTTTTACAGGAAGCACTTGTCGGTCATTTCGGATAGTGATGACATTTTCACTCAAAGATGAGAGATTTTTGGTCAGCATTTCCTGCATGATTTTCCGAATTTCTGATTGATGACTCTTGATTGAAGCACGGATATGCATCAATTCGAGACTGGCATTATCATAAAGACTTCCCGCATTATCAAAAATTTCTAATTTTTTGACTAATGCTGATAAATCAACCAATTTTTCCAAAGTAATAGCTAGTGAAGGTGTTTCAACATTTTCAGCTTCATCAAAAAAGCGTTGAATATTAATCCCTAATTGAATCACTTTTTTTATTTCAACGAATTCCTTGCCTGAAAGACTGGCTTCAAGCTCTAGACGTCTGAGTATTTCTGTTAAATCATTTGTTTTTCCTAAATTTAATAGGCCATTTTCTTGGGTCAATAAGCGAAAATCAGCAACTTCATCAAAAAGGAGCTGAATTTTTTCCTTATCTGTCAAAGGTTTTAAATCTTTTAATTCTTGTTGACCCTGCGCTGTCGTCAAAGCATTCATAAACTGTTCTTTGACTTTATCATATTCCAATATTTGGAGAATTTTTTTATTCATTCTATTTAAATTTCAAGTTGTATCTGTAGATTTCTCCCCTAGCACTATCCTAGAGGATTAATGTGGACAATATTTTCAATAAAAAGGTTTTGCAAGATTCCTGATGAAATCGGTGTATGTAAAACCATAAAACGAGCTAGAAAACTAGCATCAAGTTGACTTTGAACCGCTGCAATAGGAACCAAACTCAAGACCATCAAGACCATTTGTAAACCAAAATAAGTCGCCGCAAATCCTAAAATTCCAGCAATGATTTTTCCATTTCTTCCCAGAGGACTAAGTGCAAAATGTAAAAATAAACCGATAAGACGGATAATAGCATAAACGACAATAAAAATTGCTAAAAACGAAATGCTCGCATAAAAAGCATCATCGAGTTGAAAAAGAAGCTTATCACTAAAAAGTAAGAGATGTGAGTTTTCTGTGGCATTTGAAAAAGGAACCCAAATACTCAATTTTTGTGCTAACTCTTTATAATTACTGGCTGCAATGAAGGCCGCAATAATCGTACCAAAACTGTAGATAACTTGTAAAATCAAGCCTCGTGAGTAACCAACCATGAAAGCCCAAACCAAGGCTACTAAAATAATCAAATTTAATATCATCAAACATTCCCAATTTACTTTTATTTTGCTTTTTAAACAAAGCACTCATAAAACTTGGCTCATTTTTATTAATGAAGCTAAGTTCAAGTCATTTTTCTTTCTCTATTATACCGTATTTCATAAAAAAAACGTACCCCTATTTAGAATACGCTTTTTATTTTAAAAAATGGATGAAGAATGTCCCCCTCTAAGTGAGTGGTCAAATTCAAGTTTTTTCGTCATGGCATTAATCGCATGGACTGCTTCACCAAAACCAACGGACATCAAGGGCATTTTTCCCGGATAATCACTTGCGTCTCCTGCGACATAAAGTCCCTCAATATTGGATTGCATCATTGAATCGGCCTTAACGCGACCATTACGACTGACTTCTAAGTTTTCAGCTAAAGTCACTTGATTTGTTAAAAAACCATAATTAACCAAAATTTTATCAATCGAAAAGTTCAAGCTTTCTTCTGATTTTATTTTTTTTAATTCTAATTCATTTTCAATCAAATTTGAAAAAGTATAAGGCGTATGAACTTGAATATTAGAATTCATCACTCGGTCAACTGTAATTTCATGACCACGAAAAGCAGTTCTTCTATGAACCAAATGAACATTTTTAGCTACTTTTTCAAGCATTAATGACCAATCTAAAGCCGAATCTCCTCCACCAAAAACCGCAACATTTTTTCCCTCAAACTCTTTTAGAGAAGTGATAAAGTAAGATAGTTTTCCTTCATTGGCTAAAGTTTCTTCGTTATCAATTCCTAACTTTCGAGGTTTCAAAAGGCCGGCACCAGTCGTCAGCAAAACGCCTTTGGCTCTTCTGGTTGATTTATCAGTAGTTACAGAAAAAATCCCCTCTTCTTTTTCAATTTTTTGAACGCTCTCCCCAAGAAATAATCGATGAGAGATTTGTGCTAGTTGTTCTAAAAGATTTTTTGTCAAATCTGCCCCTGTCACTGCTGGTAGGCCAGCAATATCGTAGATTAATTTTTCAGGATAGAGATTTTGGGGTTGACCACCTGGAACTTGCGCTGATTCAATTATTGCAACTGATAAACCGCGCATTCCTGCGTAAAAAGCCGCATATAGACCAACAGGACCTGCTCCAACAATAATTAAATCTAATTCTTGCATATCAAACTCCTTAACAATTTATTCATTTAATCTATTGAATAAATTCTTTTTATCATCTTTCTATTATTGCGACTTTTCCCTCAAATGTCAAATACTTTTTACTTTAAATAAAAAAAGCCCTCAAAAGGGCTTGATTTTTATTTAGTAGAACGACGAGAAAAGATTTCATGATCCAAAACTAATTGATTTTGTTCAACATCTTCTTTAAGCATTAATTTTGTCAAAAGACGCATTGCTACTGCTCCTAAATCGTAAAGGGGTTGGTTAACAGAAGTTAAAGTTGGATATGTATATTGAGTAATTGGTGAATTTGCACCTGAGATAATTTCGAAATCTTCAGGAACTTTCACTCCTTTATCCATCATTGCAGATAAGAGTCCAACGGCTACTGTATCATGTGATACTACTGCAGAAGTTGCTCCTCGCTCAAGTAAACGTTCAGCAAGTGCTTTCCCTTGTTCATAGCTATAATTACCTTCAAAAACGAGGTTTTCATCAAATTCAATATTTGCTTCAAGCAAAGCTTCTTGATAACCAACCATACGTTCTGTATTTTCAACGTCTTTCAATGAACCCATGATATAAGCGATTTTTTTATTTCCACTATCAATCAATTTTTTAGTTGATTGATAAGCAGCCAAATGGTAATCAATATTAACAGATGGAATTTCTTTATCTCCATCGATTGTTCCAACTAAAACAACAGGTGTTCTTGAATTTTTGAGGGAAGTTCTAATTTTTTCATCTAAAGATGAACCCATATAGACGATTCCGTCAACTTGTTTTGATAAGAAAGTTTCTAAAACTTTTTCTTCTTTTTCAACATCATTATCACTATTAGCTAAAATCATGTTGTATTTATACATGGAAGCGATATCATCGACCCCGCGAGTAATCGCAGCGAAGTAAGTTGAAGTGATGGTTGGCAAGATAACACCAACTGTTGTTGTACGTTTACTTGCAAGTCCACGCGCAACTGCATTAGGACGATAGTCAAGCTCAGCAATAGCTTCTAAGACCTTCTGGCGCGTCTTTTCCTTTACATTTGCATTTCCATTTACAACACGACTAACGGTTGCCATTGACACTCCGGCGACACGTGCCACATCATAAATTGTTGTTGTTGATTCTACCATAATTGGCTATCCTCTTTCTTTTCTTTTTATTCATAGTATTTATGAAAACCATTTTCATTTACAAATTATATCATTAACTGTAAACCTTTTCAACCTTCAGCTATGTTTTTTTACGTGATTTTTTAATAAAAATAGCGTAGAATAGGGATATAGTGTTTTTTATTTTCATGAGAATTTAAGAAACTCATTTTCATAAATATTGGAGGAACCATTTTGAGCAAAATTGAACGTATTTCAGCTTTTCTGAATGACAAGGAAGTCGATATGACTTTCATCACTAATCCGACAACTCTAAATTATCTAACAGGGCTAGCAATTGATCCCCATGAACGAATTGCTGGGCTGATGATTTTTAGAGATTCAACTCCGATGTTATTTACTCCTGCTTTGGAAGTGGAAAAAGCTAAAGAACACACAAGTGGTCTGGATATTTTCGGATATGAAGATTCTCAGAACCCTTGGGAAGTTGTTAAAAATCATGTAAAATCAGATGTTAAATCAATTGCTGTTGAATTTTCAGATATTCCTTTAGCTAAAACTGAAGGGTTGAAAGCACAATTTGGTGATATTAATTTTGTAAATTTGACTCCTTTGATTGAACGGATGCGTTTGATTAAGTCAGCAGATGAAATTGAAAAAATGAAAGTTGCTGGTGATTTTGCTGACAAGTGTTTTGAAATTGGTTTTGCCACTGCTGCTGAACGTAATGGTGTGACTGAATCTGATATCGTTGCAAAAATTGAATACGAAATGAAACGTATGGGTGTTCCACAGATGTCATTTGACACGCTTGTTTTATCAGGAGCTCGCGCTGCTAATCCACATGGTGCACCTGAAAATGTTGAAATTCAAGAAAATAAACTTTTGCTCTTTGACTTGGGTGTGATGAGTAGCGGATATGCTTCTGATGCGACACGTACAATCGCTATTGGTCAACCTAATGACTTTGATGCTGAGATCCATAAAATCGTTAAGGAAGCTCAACAAGCAGCCATGGACTTCATTAAACCTGGTGTAACTGCACATGAAATTGATGCTGTTGCCCGTGACTTAATTACTAAAGCAGGTTATGGTGAATATTTCAATCACCGCCTTGGACATGGTATCGGAATGGACGTTCACGAATATCCATCTATTGTTGCTGGTAACGACCTCGTAATTCAAGAAGGAATGTGCTTCTCTAACGAACCTGGAATTTATATTCCTGGTAAAGTAGGTGTGCGTATTGAAGACTGTCTTTACGTAACAGAAAATGGTTGTGAAAGTTTCACTCATACTGACCATGACTTATTAATTTTCTAATCGAATAATTGATAAAAGTAAAAAACTTTCGCTGATTTTGGCGAAAGTTTTTTTGTCAGTAAATTTTTGTCAGTAAATTTTTGTCAGTAAATTTTTGTCAGTAAATTTTTGTCAGTAGGTTTCTGTCAGTAGGTTTCTGTCAGTAAAAAAAATAATCATCTGAATGATGATTATTTTTTTCTAAGCGTCATAATCTAAGTTATCAGCATGACCAGAACCATTACCAACAAAGAAACCTGTTTTAGCATTGATTGATACTAAATACCGACCATCTGGTGCATAAAGATTGTAATAACCACTAACAATTCCGGCTGGGAAACCTTGGGAACCATTGGTTGTATGAATCGCTGTTGGAACTAAAATATAATTATCTCCTGTAATATAGCCGCGTTCACGGGCTTTATTCAGAACCATTTCTTTAATTCCAGCTCCCCATGTGAAAGCAGGATCATTTGTGTTGACTCCAGCTTGAGGTTGGACACGTGCTGCTGATACTTCTAAATTAACTCCGTTGCTACTCAAACCATTAGTATTACTACTTGTGCTGGCATTTGTACTTGAACCTGCTGAAGCTGCTGACGAAGGAGTCGTCGTAGAATTGCTTTGACTAGCTGTACTTGATGTAGAACTTTGGCTAGTAGCTCCTTGATTCGCTTTGGCTTCTGCTGCACTTGCAGACGCTTTAGCTGAACTTTCCTTAGCAACTTGGTTCTTAGCTAAATCAATGGCTTGTGTCAGTAATTTATTCAGGGTTTCATTGGTTGTTTTAGGAGTTTCTGGAACTTTTACATTTGCCACTACTTTAGCTGATGAATCAAGTTTTCCGTCAGTAATTGCTGCGCTAGTAAAGAGAGCATTCACTTTCTTAATCGCATTAATTTGGTCTTTTAGGCTTTCTGTATCAGAAACTGCATTTGACCATGCCATGGAATTTTTGTGAGCATCAACTAAAGTTTCAAGAGCTGATAACTTGCTAAATTGACTATTTCTCAAAATAGTATGTGATTTGTCAGTGAAAAAAGCATCGTATTGTTTCTGATATTTATCTAAATCACTCTGGCTGCTTTGAGAAGTTTGAACCGTTTTCCCTTTTTGATGACTATTATATTGGGCAAATCCAATCGCTCCAGCTGCAATTAAAACAATTGCACATAGACCAATAATGATTGGTTTTTTACGATTTTTTGACTTTTCGTCAGTAATTTTTGCCGCATTTTCTTCTACTTTATCTGCTTTAAAGGATGTTGTTTCAGCTAGTAAGTGAGGTGAAACTGATTCAGCAGTAATAACTTTATCAGGAATATCACTTTTTGTCTCTTTTGGTGAATCTGTCACTTTTTCCTCAGCTCCCGATTCAAGGGCTTGATTATTTTCAGTAGAATCTTCTTTTGAATCAGATTTAATTTCTTCTGCTGGTTCTTCTGTTACTTTTGGTTCAACTTCTGATTTTTCGTCAATTATTGAATCAGTTTTAGTGTCAGTTTCAGAAATTTCTGGTTCACTTGGCTCGTCCATTGGAACTTCGTTTGCTGACATCATAACTGGTGCAGCAACTACCTTCTCATCTTGTGGACTTTCGGCTTCTTCTTCGTCAGTTGGTTCAGTTTTCTTGACTTCTTCAACTTGCGGAGCTTCTTTTTGCTCTGGCAAAGTACTGACAGGAGCGTCGACCATCACAACTGGATCTAAAACTAAATCATTTTTTGATTTTTTAGTTTCTTCGCTTTCCTTGTCAGCAACTTCTAAGTCTTTATTTTCTGCTGACAAATCAGAATCAGAACTGTCAGTAACTTTTTCAGTTTCAATTTTTGAAGCTGCTAATTCATCATTCTCGTCGATTTCCTCTTTGGAAACTTCTTGAAGTTTTTCTGACTTAGCTTCTTTATCTTCTTCAACCGGAACTTCTATATTTGTACGTTCTGCCTGAATGAATTCGTCCAAATTTTTACTTTTAGCTTCTTCAATTTCTCCACGGTGCTGACGAATATATTTATCTAAAACAGACTCATTTTCTTCATTTTCTTTATCAACACGTTTTGATTCTGCAACAATTTGCCCTACGGTAAAATCTTGTAAATCTTGAAGTTTCAAAGTTTTTTCACCAATTTGTTGCTCATTTTTTGGTTTATTATTGTTATTATTTTTGTTTTTGTTTCTATTTTTTTTATTTTTGTTTGACATTTTTCCTCCGAATAAGATTCCCACAATTCCAATAAAATGGTGAATCAGACAACGAGAGTTGCTCAAACTCGTCTGAATTTTTACTGACAGCCGTCATCACTAAAATTTTTTTGTTTTAGTAATAGCTTTTGTTCTGTCAGTAAAATTTATTTCATACGTTTTCCGAAATACATATACAAATCTGTTCTAAGTGTTCCGTTATATAGTTTGCGTTTTTTAGTTGCTTTTGCCCCATAATGCTTTTCAAAAGCGACATCACTCGTCAAAATGTATTTACTCCAAGTTTCTAGTGGCGCAAAAGTTTTACCCATTTCACCATAAAGAGCTGCAACAGCTTCTTCATCTTCCAAACGCACCCCATAAGGCGGGTTAGAAACTAAGACACCGTCAAACTTATCAGTCCTAAAATCTTGAAGTCGCATTTGCTTATATTTTATCACATCTGAAAGGCCTGCCGCAAGTGCATTATGTTTTGCAATTTCAATCATTTTTCCATCAATGTCAAAACCTTGAATATCCAATTCTAAATCTGTACGAATTTGTTTTTTGGCCAAAGCTTTTTCTTGTTTCAAAATTTCTTCATCAAACCAAGGCCATGCAGTAAAAGCAAATGGACGATTCATTCCTGGTGCCATATTTAAAGCCAGCATTGCTGCTTCAATTGTAAATGTTCCAGAACCACAAGTAGGATCAACAAAAGCACGACGAGGATTTGCTAACCAATTGGTTAATAAAATAATCGAAGCTGCCATATTTTCTTTCAAAGGAGCTTCTCCTTTTTCTGAACGATAGCCTCGTTTAAATAAAGAATCGCCAGTCGTATCAATCAATACAGTTGCCATATCTTTATGTAAAGCAATCTCAATTGAAAATTTAGCTCCATTTTCAGGAATTGGAACACCTTCAGGACGATGATATGTCGTCTGTAATTTTTTGACAATCGCTTTTTTAGTGATACTTTGAATTGACGGCTCATTATGTAAAGTTGATTTCACCGCTTTAGCTTTGCTGACAGGAAATTGGCTTCCAAAAGGAATAAGCTCTGCCCAGGGAAGCGCATAAACATTTTCAAACAATTCATCAAATGTTCTAGCTTTAAATTCCCCAACTACAATTTTTACACGGTCAGCCGTTCTTAACCAAAGATTCGCCTTAGCAATTGTTGCCAAATTCCCCTCAAAGAAGACACGTGAACGGTCGTCAATCGAAACATTTTCAATTTCCAGATTACGAAGTTCGCGAGCAACTAAACTCTCTAAACCACTTGAAGAAGTTGCTAATAACTTGAATTTCTTTTGCATTTTTTAACTTTCCATTCTCTGCATAAAATGAGCAGAGATAATTCTATCTATTTCAATTAAACACTATTTATCAAAAAAAGCCGAGGCTAAAAGCCCCAGCCTGTGTCATACAGTTTTCTATAAGCCATGTTTTGTTCCAGTTCAATTCACATTCGTGAATCTCCCCTTCGATAATCATCTGTCTGCCAAAATTCTTAATTTCAGCCTCGACCACGCCTTCATTTTGGCTAGTCAAGTGCCCCGACCATAAGTTTGGGTTGCTCGCTTGAGGGGTTTACCACGTTCCATTCTTAGAGTTTCCTCTAAGACTCGTCTCTATGGCACTTTTACAGGCTACTCACGCATATCAAAAGACTTAGCGTTTTGGCCAGCCGTTAGGCATGACGCTCCTACCTAGGTTTATTGTTTGACCTAGCACAATCACTGCGTGCATCTCAGCAACGCGCGAGCATGGACTTTCCTCACGTTTTACAAAAAAATCGCGCGATTATCCGAAAACTGTTTTTATCAAAAATTAAGCAGAACAATAAAGTTCATTTACCAAAATCTTTGCCTTCACATCTTGTGAAGTTTGCAAAAAGGTTCATTTCTAAACCTAATGCAGAACATAAAACATTTCAATTTTATATTTTCTTAGTTGTTTTCACTAGCAATGCCGTTAGGTCCAAATACAGCTTGTTCTAAACGATTAATTCGTTTGAGTAAATCAAAATTACTTGGATTACGCATTTCCACTTTTGGTTTACTTGAACGTGCTTGAAGAATTTGGTTAGGGTCAAAGCGTTGTGTATCATCAAGATTTGCTTGATTTGGTTTAGAAACTTGCATTTCTAATTCAGCAATCTTTTTCTTCAAAAACTCATTTTCCTCTTGAAGACGCAAGTTTTCAGTCTGATAAGTTTCATAATCAGCAATAACGTCATCAAGGAGTTCATCGACTTCTTCTTTATCGTAACCACGCATCTTTGTAGAGAAGTCTGCTTCATAGATATCTTTAGGCGTAAATTTAAATGTCGGCATTTTTACCTCTTCATCATCATTATAAAATGTCCATTATTTATGATAACAGATTTTCAGTTTTTTTTCAAGGTCAACCTGATTAAAGTGATATCAAAAAGATAGGATTTATCAGCTGCACTTGTTTTTATATCAAAATCAAGTTTAATTAAATCAGAAAGTCCATTTTTTAAGGATTTAACGTTTAATTTTCTAACCAATTGATTGGCCAATTTTACAGGATAAGGGTGCATTTTTAAAAAGGCAACTTGTTGATTTTCTTGCCAACCCTTGGCTTGGAAAAGTTTGACTTGTAAATACAAACGATAAGAATTTGTCAAAATAGCTAATATTTTAATTAAATCTTCCCCTTGCAAGGTCAAATCATGGACTAAATCACGCGCCTCATCAATTTTTCCTTTAAAAATTAAATCAGTTAAGGCAAAAATATTATCTTGTAGCGATTTTGGGACAACTTTTTCCACATCATCAAGTGTCACTTCTCGCCCTAGTGCATAAGTTTGAACGAGGTCAATATTTTGCTTCATTACTGAAAAATTATCATTTGATTTAGCGGCAATTAAACTCAAAACTGCCTTTGGTAAAGGGCTTATTCGACTAAAATATTGAATTAATTCTTGACTCTTTAATTCTTGTGCTTCAAGCAAAGCTGCTTTAGCTTTTAATTTTTTAACAACTTTAAGACGACTGTCCAATTTTCCATAAAGGATTAAAACAAGTTGCGTAGTTTCCGGCGGATCATCTAAAAAATTTTCAAAGCGCTTCAACTGTTTTTCATCTAAAACACTTTTTTTAGCCGTTGTTAAATTAACCAAGTTTTCTAGGATTACCAACCGAGAATCTGAGAAAAAAGGGAGAGATTCCAAATCTTCAAGGGCTAAATCACTATTACTAGGAGTTAAGTCATAATAAGCCTGACTCAAATCCGTTGGCTCGAAATTAACCTCTGTTAAGAGTTGATTTTTCAATTCTCCAACTAGTTCCCTTGACTCACCAAAAATTACTAAAATTTGAGGGAGCCCTTTTCTTTTGATTTCATTAAATTCATCAAATACTGTCATTTTTAACTACCTCGTTACCATTTTTAAAGCAAACCCCAAGAGAACAAGGAGCAGGATGAGCAGAGCAAAACCTAAACAACCAACTTGAAAGAGTTTAGCAAAACTTGATTTTGCATTTCTAACAATTTCATTATCAGGTACGGCTATTCTCTCTTCCATTGATTTATATTTTTCATTAGAGTCAAAAGTGACATAGCCCCCACCGATAAAGCCATCATCTTCCTTCATTTTATTTCCATACAAAGCATCATTCCATGTAATCGGTCGATACGCTTCAACTCCTGGAATAAATTTTTGTGAAGAAGTGATATTTTTATCTGCCTTTAATTCTTCATAAAGTGTTCTGACTGGGGCTTTCATGCCGCCTTTTAAAATCTCATCATCAGCAGGCCGATTCCAAAATTCTAAGCGCATATAAAGCTGGCCTAATATTTGTAAAACTGGTTCTTTGCGTTCATTTAAAACCAAAGCATCAGCTAAAACATTTTTTTCCTTGATTGAAAGTTTTTTATTTTGTTCATCTTCTCGTAAGATTTCATAGATTTGTAGAAAATAGTGACGATAATATAGTTCTTCACTCACTCTTCTACTCCTCCAATAAATTCTCCATCTGGACTAACAAGGACTTTACGAGGAGTCGTTCCTTTAGCAGGACCAACAATTCCCTGCGCTTCCAACTCATTCATCAAGTCAGAGGCGCGATTGAATCCAACTTTTAAAGCCCGTTGCAATTGAGCCGTTGAAGCTTTTTGAGCCATAATAACCATATTTCGTGCTTCTTCAAATAAGGGGTCACCAGAGCCTGTATTTGAAGCGCCCGTACCAACTTGACTCTCATCTACCTCACCAGGGTCAAAGCTTTCGTCATATTGAGCTTCTGATTGGTCTTTAATAAAGGTCACAACAGATTCGACATCATCGTCAGATAAGAAAGCCCCTTGCAAACGAATCGGATGATTTTCATCAATAGGTTTAAAGAGCATATCCCCACGACCTAGTAATTTTTCAGCCCCATTAGTATCTAAAATTGTTCGTGAATCTGTTCCAGATGAAACAGCAAAGGCAATTCTTGAAGGAACATTTGCTTTAATTAGTCCAGAAATGACATCAACAGATGGACGTTGTGTCGCAAGAATCATATGAATCCCTGCTGCTCGAGCTTTTTGTCCCAAACGAATAATTGCATCTTCCACTTCTTTACTGGCAACCATCATTAAATCGGCTAATTCATCAACAATGACTACAATCAGAGGAAGTTCAAGCATTTTTTCATCTGATTCTGCATTATATCTTTGTACTTTTTCATTATAGCCAGCAATGTTACGGACGCCATAACGACTAAAGAGTTCATAGCGTTCTTCCATTTGGTCAACAACTTTTTGAAGGGCACGTGAAGCTTTACGTGGATTTGTTACGACTGGAATCAATAGATGAGGAATATCATTGTAAACAGAAAGTTCGACCATTTTAGGGTCAACCATCAGAAACTTCACTTGACTAGGCAAAGCTTTCATCAAAATTGAAGTAATAATACCATTTACCGCCACTGATTTACCTGAACCAGTTGAACCTGCAACCAATAAGTGAGGCATTCTTGTTAAATCAAATGTGCGAATTCCACCATCTAATGATTTACCAAGAGGAATTTCTAACAATTTGCTTGGATTAGTTTTGCCAGCCTCCCACATTTCGCGGAAACCAACCATTGCAACTTCGGCATTAGGAATTTCGACGCCGACTAAAGATTTCCCAGGAATTGGTGCTTCAATTCGGATATCTTTAGCAGCTAAGGCTAATGCTAAATCATCTGATAAATTAACAACGCGTGAAACTTTTGTTCCAGTCGCTAATTTGATTTCATATTTTGTAATTGATGGACCAACGACTGCCGATTCAACATTGGCACCAATCCCAAAAGATTTGAAAGTTTCTTCTAAAATACCAATATTTTTACGAACATTCTCACGTTCGCCTGATTGATTTTTGACAGGAACTTCTGCCAGTAAATCAATGGTTGGTAATTTATAGTTACCATTATAGTTATTAGTATTTGAAAAATTGACAGGTTCATCATCAAGAGGAACTTCTGCTAAAACTGGACTTTCAGTTTCAGTTTCATTTTCTTCAAAAGGCGCTTCTGGAATATTTATTGGAATTTCAGTGGGTACTGAGGTAAATAATGAATTTTCTGCTGCCTCTGGAAGCTCTTCTCTTTCTGCTACGGCTTGTTTTTTTTCTAGCTCAGCAAGTGCTTTCGCTGCTTTTTTAGCTTCTACTTTTTCGGCATGCTTTTCTTTCCATTTCGCTAAACGTTGATGTAAATCTTCACGCATTTTAGGGAAAAGTCCTGGAATCATGAGATAAATAGCAACTAACCAAAGTACTGCAGCAATAATATAGACACCAATGACTGAAAACAAGGCTTTAGCAGGCTCGGTGATTAATGCTCCAATGACACCTGAGCCGACAAAATGAATGTCACGGCCAGCCATTAAATCAGACCAGATAAGATGAAAAGTTTCATTAAATCCTTGATGAAGTCGAATTTGAAAGACAAACATTAGGCCGATAAAAGTTAAAATAATGGCTGGAATAATTCTTTTATTTTCTTTTAAAACTTGCTTACGAAAGACGGAAATAATCATTAGTCCAGCAAGCAAGAGAAGAAAAACAATCGCAAGAGAACCAACAAACAAGCGGACAATGTTATAAAGTAAGACTCCGACAATTCCTAGGCGAGCAAGCGCAAATAAGATTAAAAGAAGCCCAACAAAAAAAGCAATCATTTTGCGTGTTGCGGCCTTTTTCTGTTGTTCTTTTTTAGTATTTCTTCTGGTTGTTTTTTTCTTTGCAGGCATTTTTTTACTTTCACTCATTTTTAATAATATTGACAGGTTTGTCAGTAAAATAATATTAATTATATTTATTTATTTTTATAGTTAACACAAACTGACAGTTCTGTCAGTCATTTAAATTCTTCATAAAAGAATAGATAATTCCACTTACAATTATATCATAAATTTGATACAATAAAATTATGGAAAATATCAATGATTATAAGGCTTTAGCCTTCTTCGATTTAGACGGAACGTTGCTTAACAGTCAAAGTAAACTTGACCAAGAAGTTATTGAAGGAATTCATCGGATTCGCGAAAATGGTGTTTTACCTTTCATTGCTACTGGCCGTGGACATTTTGAACTTGATGAAATCATGAGTTTAACTGGGATTAGTGGAGCGGTTGCCATGAACGGACAGTATATTGTTTTAGATGGTGAAACAATATATAAAGAAGAAATTCCGACAAGTAGTGTTGAAAAATTACTTGAGGCAGCAAGTCATCACTCAGAAGCTCTTTCTTTTTATGACAGTCAAGGTTATTGGGTGAGTGAATTAACTGACTTAGCTAAAACCGCTTATGCTTACACTCATATGCCGATGCCACAGGCAGATGCTAGACGTTACCTCTCTCAGGAAGTCAATATGCTTTTGGTTTTGACCAATCAACTCAGTCAAGTTGATTATTATAAAGAACGCGTTCCTGAACTTAACTTTTTCATGAACTCTCCAAGTTCGATTGATGTTACAAACAGCACAACTAACAAAGGGACAGGAATTAATCATGTCAAAGAGGTGCTAAATTTCACTGGTCAAACTTTTGCCTTTGGTGATGGTCGCAATGACTTAGATTTATTCAAAGCAGCTGACCACAGAACGGCAATGGGAAATGCTGTTCCTGAATTAAAAGAGTTAGCCGATTTTATTTCTACAGAAAATACTAACCACGGAATCATCAATGCTTTTAATCATTGGGGCATCATGTAAAGTCTAATAAAAAATTACTGACAGAAAGTCTGTCAGTAATTTTTTTATTTATTTTCAAGGACTTCTCGTCTTCGATAGACATAAGCAAGAATGAAACAGAGGGCAACTGGTAAGGTCAAAATTAAGCCAACACCGTTAAAAACAGAGGCTACACAATAAAAGATACCAACAACTAAGAAATAAATTCCCCAACCTTTTTCTTTTGTCAATCTTGCAAAAGCCACCCAATTTAAAGCTAGTAAAGCGATTAAAATCAGAGCTGCAATCATTGCTGCGGTAGACAATAATTGCTTATCAAATCCTGAATCTTGAAGTTCTGTCATAATTTCTGAATTCTCTGGCATATAAATAATGGCCCAAAAACTAATTAGCCCAACAAGTGCCAAAATTGAAAAAATAATCGACCCTACTAGAGCAAAAATTTTTGATTTTCTCATTTTTTCTCATTTCCTTTTTGATTCTTTAATTATAACATTTTTAGACCAACAAAAAAATCCGCCTCAAATGGCGGATTAATGACAGACTTGTCAGTAATTATTCATTTACAAATTTACTGACAGAATATCATTATTTATTTTAAAGCTTGGGCAGCTGTGATAATTGCAAGTTTATAGACATCTTCTTCGTTACTTCCACGAGAAAGGTCAGAAACAGGTGCGTTCAAACCTTGCAAAATTGGCCCAATCGCTTCAAAATTACCCAATCGTTGAGCAATTTTATATCCAATATTTCCTGATTGAATATCAGGGAAGATAAAGACATTGGCACGACCAGCAACAGTTGAATCTGGTGCTTTTTGACGAGCCACCGCTGGAACAAAAGCAGCGTCAAATTGAAGTTCACCATCAATTTCAATTTCAGGGTAATCTTCTTTAACAAGTTTTGTCGCTTCTACTACTTTATCAACATCTTCTGATTTTCCAGAACCTTTAGTTGAGAATGAAAGCATGGCAACTTTGGGGTCAATATCAAAGAGTGCTGCCGTTTCAGCTGAAGCTACAGCAATATCGGCAAGAGTTGGTGCATCTGGTTTGATGTTAATCGCACAGTCACCAAAAATATATTTTTCATTGTCATCACGACCACGAACCATAATAAAAGCACCAGAAACAGATTTTACTCCTGGTTTCGTTTTAATGATTTGAAGGGCCGGACGAACAGTATCAGCAGTTGAATGAATTGCGCCAGAAACCATTCCGTCAGCAATTTTCATATAAACAAGCATCGTTCCAAAATAATTTGGGTCTTTCAAGAGCTCTTTTGCTTGTTCTTCTGTAACTTTACCTTTACGACGTTCCACAAAAGTTTCCGTCATCGTTTCAAAACGTCCACAATTTTCTGGGTCATAAATCTCAAAGCCTTCAGGATTAATTCCACGTGAAATCAATGTTTCAGTGACTTCTTTTACATTTCCAATAAAGACAGGTGTAATTAGTCCATCAGCGTTAAGACGATTTGCAGCACCTAAAATACGTGCATCAGTTCCTTCAGGAAAGACAATTTTTAAGCCTTTTCCACTAATTTTTTGTTTCAGTGATTCAAAAAGTTCCATTTTGACAAAATCCCTTGGTTACAAATTTCTCATAACCCACCGCTTTAAGTTGCGGATTTCCTTTCTGCAATTGTTACGAATTAAGTATATCATACTTTCACAAAAAAAGTAAGCATTACCATTATTGCTATTTAAGGACAATTAGCCTTTTTATTTTTCCAATTTTTCACGAGATTCACTAGCCAAAAACAAAAAAACTGTCAAAGACAGCTTTTTTTAGTCGTTTAAAATGCTAGCGATTTTCGTCGTAATAATATCAACCCCAACAGTATTTGATACCCCTTCAGGAATAATCACATCTGCATATCTCTTTGTGGGTTCAATAAATTGATGATACATTGGCTTAACAGCATCTAAATACTGTGTAATTACTGAATCAAGAGTTCTTCCTCTTTCTTCAATATCTCTGCGAATTCGACGGATAATCCGCACATCGTCATCTGTATCAACAAATATTTTGATATCCATTAAATCACGCAAACGTTCATCTTCTAAAACCAAAATTCCCTCAACGATTAAAACATCAACAGGTTCTTGACGGTAAGTTTCTTGTGAACGCGTATGTTTTGCATAATCATAAATCGGAATATCAACCGCTCGTCCATATTGAAGCTCTTTTAATTGAGCAATTAAATAATCTGTATCAAAGGCTAATGGATGGTCGTAGTTCGTTTTTGTCCGTTCTTCAAAAGTCAAATGCGATTGATCTTTATAGTAACTATCATGTTCAATCATTGCAATTCGTTCATTTGAAAAAGTTTCTAAAATAGCATGTGAAACACTTGTCTTTCCACTTGCTGACCCACCAGTGACACCAATAATCAACGTTTTCTTCAAAATTAATTCTCCAAATTTTCTTCTATATATTCTACCACAATTTTTGAGCTTTTTGTCATCAACTGACAATTTTTTTACTTTTTAAGCGTTCACATCAAAAACTCTTAATTTTACTGACAAAAGCTCTTAATAAGTGACATGGAATCTTTGGAATTCTTATTTTTATAATTTATTTACTGAAAATTCAATAGTAGAGCAATGACCTTTAAGAAAAAATTTGATATAATAGAACAAGCTTTTAACAGAATTTTAGAATCTTCTAACGAATGATTCTGTCCACCTATAAAGGAGAATTTGATGCTAAAACTTGGAGTAATTGGTACGAGCTGGATTGCTCGCTCATTTATTGATGCTGCCCATATGACTGAAAAATTTCAGTTTTCTGCGGTCTATTCCCGTCGGCTCGAATCTGCTGATCAGTTTTCTGCCGATTTTAAAGACATCCAAAAATTCGATAATCTTGACGATTTTTTTAAAGCTTCACTTGATATTATCTATATTGCCAGTCCAAATGCCCTCCACTTTGAGCAGGCTAAAGCCGCAGTTTTAGCCGGACATAATGTCATTGTTGAAAAACCTGCCTTTTCAAATCCTAAAGAACTGACAGAAATTATTAAGCTTGCTAAAGAAAATGAGGTCTTCTTCTTTGAAGCAGCCAGAAATATTCATGAACATTCATTTTCGATTATTAAAGACTTTCTTGCTGACAAAACAGTCAAAGGGGCAGACTTTACTTATTCAAAATATTCATCAAAAATGCCTGCTCTTTTAAACGGTGAAATCCCTAATAAATTTAATGCAAAATTCTCTGGTGGACTTTTAGCCGATCTTGGTGTATATCTTTTGTATGCTGCAATCTTTTGGTTTGGCAAACCACAAAAAGCAACTTATGATGCAGTTTTACTTCCGTCAGGCGTTGATTTAGCTGGTGTTGGAATTCTTGACTATCAAGATTACAAAGTTTCGATTAAATGCGCAGGAAATGTGAATTCATATCTTCCTAGTGAAATCTATACTACTGATGGAACTTTAGTTTTGGATGGTGTTAATGCGATTACTTCTGCTAAATTCATTGCTATGGATGGTTCAGAAACTAGAATCGACATTGAAGCTCCAAAACACTCTCTTTATGATGAAGCTGTTGACTTTGCCCAAATCTTAGAAAATAATGATTTTGCTGCAAGTTATGACCTACATCAATTTGCCCAAGAAGTTTCAGAAACTTCATACCAAATGCGTCAAAGTGCTGGCATTGTTTTTGATGCTGACAATAAATAAAGCTCATTAAAAGTTACTGACAGAAATATTTTGTAAGGCTGTCAGTAATTTATCTCTGGTCTCTTAGTTAAATTGGATATAACTACTGCCTCCTAAGCAGTGATTGCCAGTTCGATTCTGGCAGGGGCCATCTAATAAAAAAGAACACCGAATTCGGTGTTCTTTTTTATACTCAATCAATCCCAAACGAACTTGAGAGTTGATTGCTATGAGCCACTAAGTTTGATTTATTTATCAAAGATTTTAAGACGAGTTTTAATCAATGCTTAGTTATAAACAACCCAGCTACCAGCAGGAAGTTTACTTGCCATCGCAATTTGTTCTGCCAAAGTCATTCCAGCATATTCGCCATGACCTAGCAATTGGAAAGCACCATAAGCACCTGAACTTGAATTCACACTATCAATCCCACCATTTGATTCGTGAGTAATGATATAAGCCCATTCGCTAGCAGAATAGCCCGCTGCATTAGCTGTATTCGATGCCATATAATTAGCAAGAGCTTGGATGTCAACTTGTCCAGAAGTTTGGCTCATATTAAGCCCACCAGAAACACTTTGTGTTGCTTGAGTTGGTGCAACTGATGTAACTTTAGTAGGTTGTTCTTCAGCAGTTTTAGTTGTTGCAGAAACTTGAGTTGTTGTTCCTGTAAGAATGTTATTAACTTCTGTTTGGATTGCTTTCACATCAAAACCTTTACTTTGAAGGTTAGTGACACGAGTATCTCCATTTCCGTAGTTTCCGTTAATTACTTCTATAGCAACTTCATGAGTTGATTTAGGTGTATCCGCATGAGCGATTCCGCCCCCAATAAACATGAATGATGCAACTAATCCCGTTGAAATAGCAACTTTACTTAATTTCATTTAGACCTTTCGATTTCGCCACTAAGAACATTCCATAGGATTCAAACTGAATCCAGTCTATCTTCTATTAACATGGTTACTTCCCATACACATCATAAAGTCCGAACGCTTGTGTAGGATTACCGTAAGCAGTTTAACGTCATTGCACGCTATGGACGTTTAAAAATTCATTTCTCACAACTTATTGTGAGTTAAAAAACGATTTAACATCAGTAGTAAATTTTCTCCACCACTCATGAGAAATGATTATATTATCCATTACTTAACCGAACCTTAAAATAAATGCTAAGAATCCCTCACAAAACTGATTATAAAGCCTTTTCCTTCAAATCTTATTCTCATATTGTAGTATCTTTAGTACGAACTATTGGAGGCTTAAACCGTTCTCAAATCAATGAAAATTAGCCTATTTTATATTTATCTTAACAAAGATTACTAAATATAATCTTCAAGTCTATGTTGATTCTTAACCTATAATCAGTTATAATTACAATAGAAATGAAAGCACTTCAGTAAAATGAGTAACATTTGTTAACGTTTTTACTTAAACTTTTTTAATATGATTAAAAAACAGAAGATTATTTTCTCAAAAAATAAATAAGTAAAAGCCGTAAAATAACGGCTGTTTTTATTCAAATTATATTTTCAGGAGTAATTATGTCCCTCAAAAATTTTTTAGAACTCGTCGAAATAAAAACTAAAATCGCCAGTATTTTCCCTTACATTATTGGTTTACTTTTTAGTTTAAGCTATTTCAAAATGATAAATATTGGCCTTTCTCTCTTATTTTTAATAGCTATGCTCCTTTTTGATATGACCGTAACTGCTATTAACAATTATCAAGATTTCAAAAAAGCCAAAGATGAAGATTATAAAAAGCAAGAAAATATCATTGGTCAAGCCAATCTTTCCACCCGATTGGTAGCTTCAATTATCTTGTTTATGCTTATTTTGAGCCTTTTTTTAGGATTTCTCCTCGCTTATTTTGTTGGCTGGCTTTTCTTTATTCTTGGTGGAATCGTCTTCTTTATTGGCGTTTTCTATACTTATGGTCCTATTCCACTTTCACGTATGCCTTTAGGAGAAATTTTTTCTGGTGGGACAATGGGCTTTGGAATTTTTGCAATGATCATCTTAATCAACAGCGCTCAATCACCTATTTTTAACCTAAATCTTGATTTCACAAACGACTCTTTTAGCTTTACTGGTAGTATTTTTGCAGCCATCGCCATGATAATTGCAAGTTTACCACTCATTTTTACCATTGCAAACATCATGCTGGCCAACAATTTACGTGATTTAGATAGCGATATAAAAAATCATCGCTACACATTAGTTTATTATATCGGTCGTCCAAACGGAATCAAACTTTTTCAACTTTTGATGTATTCTTCCTATTTAGCTATTATTATTGGATTTATCTTTAGAATATTTGAATGGCCAACTTTACTTAGTTTACTCACTTTTCCAATTATCAGAAAGAATCTAAAATCTCATGCTAGTCAAGTTCCAAGTCCTCGCAGCTTTGTTTATTCACTGAGAAATATGGTTCTATTTAACAGCGCTTATGCTGTGAGTCTGTTTTTATCAATCCTTTGGCAATATTTAAGCAAATAAAAAAAGTGATAGAATATCACTTTTTTATTTTTCATTTAAAACCTGACGAAGCTGTTCTCTAGCAATCACTTCATCTTCTCGTCTAATCAAAAAGGTCAAATAATCTCCTGCTTGTAATTCAGTATTCCCGTGTGGAATAATATCCTTACCTGAACGATGAACCGAAACAAGCAAACATCCTTCTGGTAAATGTATCTCTGACAACTTCTTACGATCCGCAACTGAATCAAATTGAACAATTGTTTCAAACATCATCTGCTTATCCGAATCATCAACATCAATTTCTTTTTCTTTCAACATGTTCTCTAATAAGGAATCATAAATTGGCTCAGATTGTAATAAATCAGCAACGACATAAGCAATTAAAGAGACAAGAGCCAGAGGAAGTAAATGGTCAAATGAACCAGTCATTTCCACCAAAAGAAGGATTCCAGTCATCGGTGCTCGAACAATTGCTGTAAAAGTCCCAGCCATCGCTAAAATTACTAGATTGGCAAACAAATGGCTTGGAAGATGAAAAAGCGAAATGACAATTGTCGCAAAAACAGCTCCAAGACTAGCACCCAAAACTAACAGGGGAAAGAAAATTCCTCCTGGCACACCCGAAGCATAAGATACCATTGAAATCAGATATTTCCCAATGAGAATCAAACATAGAAAGGATAATCCCATTCCTAAACTAAAGGAATCCATTAAACGATGGCCACTCCCAATTATATTAGGGAACAATAAACCAGTTGCCCCAACCACTAAAAAAGTAAGTAAAACACGAAGAAATGGACTCTTTATTTTCTTCATCAAATTTTGACTTGTGAGGAGTGTCCAGTTATAAAAAGCACCGAAAAATCCTAAAATAATTCCTAAAATAATAAGTAGCCAATAATTTGAGAGTTCAATTGAACCAACAATTTGGAAATGAAAAACTGGACCACTCCCAAACATTATTCGTGCAACCATATCAGCAACCATCGCTGAGGTCATACAAGTTAATAAAATCAATGGAGAAAAGTATTTAAATACTTCTTCCAAAGTAAACATGACACCTGACAAAGGTGCATTGAAAGCAGCAGATAAACCAGCAGATGCTCCAGAAGCAATTAGAATTCTTTTATGACGTTCAGTTTCAGCCAACCGGCTAGAAACCATCTGACCCATTGAAGCCCCAAGTTGAACTGAGGGACCCTCACGCCCCAGTGATAGACCTGCAAACATTGCTAAAGTCCCAGCGATAAATTTAGCAAAAGCCGTCGTGAACCAATTATTTTTAAAATAACCCTGTAATTGTCCTTTAACTTGTGGTATCCCAGAACCTGAACTCATCGGATATTTCTTCATAAAGAAAGTAACCACAAAAGCTAAGAAAGCCAAACCCAAAATAAAGAGGGGAATAAAAATAAGGTGTGAGCTAACAAAGCGATAAATACTCAAGCCCCAAGTTTCAGCTTTTTCCAGTGCCAACCGATAAAGACTGGCCAAAAAACCCGCAGTCAAGCCCACGAGTACACTTAGAAAAAGCAGATAAAGATTTTTATTTGTTGATTTCTCTATATCTTTTAATTTCATTACTACTTCCCTACTAACGCTTATTTTAATAAATTTTTAAGCAAGATTATTATACCATAAAATAGATTTCTTATGTTTTGTACTTTTAATAATATACACGTCACCTGTATAAATTTACTCAAAAAGGCACTCAATCGAGTACCTTTAATTTTTTAACTACAGATTTACTTAAAGTTTTCTATCTTTCCAAAAAAGAAAGAGCCCGAAAAACATCATCAAATAAAATGGAAGTGTCAATGCAGTAATTTCTAGTGGTATTCTTACAACAAAAATAAGAATAATGAGAGAGAGAGATAAGACTAAACCTCTATACTTAAAAATTGATTTTGGAATTCGTGGCCAAACATAGATTTGTAAAAGAAATGAAATGACAATCATTACCAACCATAAAACTAAAACCATCACTCTACCTCCTTGTTAAGTTTAATTCTCTTTTTTTCCCTCAGAATCTCGTTTACTATCATGTATTAAATAATAGATACCTAAGCCAATTAAAAGAATAGAGAATAAAACTACTGGGAACAAGCCATCATTTTTTACAAAAACAAAGAAACTAAGAAGTAATACCGATGAAGCAATGATAATCATTCCTCTTTTCCTTCGGCCATAGCTGATTAAAAAAGAATCTTTATATTTTTTTCCTATTAAGTAAGCCCCCCAGATTATCAATAGTATAGCGATACTAAGTAATATTTTAATACCTATTTTCTAAAATAATCAGATTATACAGCGTAAATAGAATTATTCATCTGAGTTTTACTCTAATAATCTACATCACTTTCTTTTTTGTGGAAACTGAGAAATTCCTGTCAACAAAGAACTTCCTTCTCCCCAAGCTACTTTTCTTTCAGCTCGAAGTTCCTTATAAAAACTCAAGACTTCTTGAGAAAGTTGAGAACTAATAACCAAGGGAAGTAAGGCATTTCTAAAATGAACTAATTCAAATTCAAGGTTTTTACTTTTTTCAATTCGTTCGCGATAATCCAATAATATTTCTTTCTCAGGTGATTTAAGTTCTGACTTATTTTTCAGAAGTTCATCAATTCGTTTTAGGATCTTTTCTTTATTTTCTTTCTCTTTTTTTAACATATTTCCTCCTTTTTTTATTTTTTCTTGATAATCAAGCGCGCTTTCTTTTATCTTTAATTTTATTCTAGCAGAAAAAAAGCCTCCTTTTTAAATCATTGCAGAAATGCAACGAAGTAATCTGGAGACTTTTTTATGTTAATAATTTTCCTAAAAGCTTTTGATATCGTTTTTGATAATAATCTGCTAAATCTTTATAACCAACTTGCCCAAAAATTTCAATGGCATTTTTGATTTGCTTTTCACCGCTTATCTTGTCTTTGAAACAATAGCTATAAAAACCATGTGCCAGATTTCTTAGATTTTCAACATAGAGGTCGTAGAAATCATCTTTAGGGTAACTTTTTTGCAAGATACTTCTAGCTGAGTCACGAGCTCCTTTTGAGGAAAGCAAAACGACCGCTCGATACGAAGATTGAAGAACTCTTCTGCGATATTTAAAAACACCATATAAGTGTTTACTCTTCCCCCAGAGTTCTTTCATCAAATACATAATTTCTCGTTCACTGAAACTATCCAAAGTCAGATAAAAAATCGAAAGTTCAAAATAGCCCCATTCTCCAACGTCATAGAGATATTCAACCACATCATCAGCTTCCATTTGTGTCAGTATTTCATAACGACTTTTAGCACAATAAGCTAGCATTTTTGAATCATATTCCATAGCTTCTAGATAGAGATTGTGAAGTTTATCGACGTCATCTGCAATATCCGCAAGAATTATATCTTCTAAAAATTCTTCTTTATAATCCATTGAAAATTTATTGATAAAATGTTCATACTCAGCTAAAGTCACATTCATCTCTTGCAGCGCACTATCCAAACGTTCAAAGCTTATCATGGTTTGACCTAATTCAAATCTTGATAAACTCGCTTTTGAAATACCTATTTCTGAAAAATGGGAAAGCGAAAAATTCTTTTGTTCTCGTAGTTTTTTAAAAATTTCCCCATAACGTTTATAAGGCATATTTTTTCCTCAAAATTTTTATTTTTTTATTGGCCGATTACTTTTTACCAATACGAATATTTGATTTAGGTTTTTTGGATTTAGTGGCAAAATGACTTGCGATTGCTCCACCGCCATGTTTTTGATAGTCTACGGCAACAAAACCAGCTTTTCTAAAAAGTTCCTCAAGTGTTTTGGCATCTGGAAAATCTTCTGCTGATTTTTGAAGCCATTGATATTCTTTTAAAGATTTGGCAAAAACTTTACCAAAAAAGGGCATGACATTTTTAAAATAAAGTTCAAAAGCTTGTTTATAAATTGGCAATGTGGGGTGTGAAGTTTCGATACAAACTACTCTGCCCCCTAGTTTTAATACACGAAAAATTTCTTTTAATACAGTAAGATAGTCAGGTGTGTTTCTTAGACCATAACCAATCGTAACTACATCAAAACTTTCATTTTCAAAAGGTAAAGCCATCGCATTTCCTTGGAGAAATTCAATCTTTTTCTTCGCTTCTTCTTTGAGTTTAGCCTTAGCAATTTCAAGCATATTTTCTGAAAAATCAAGACCAATTACTTTACCAGAAGGGCCGACACTTTCAGATAAATCAAAAGTCCAGTCCCCAGTTCCACAACACAAATCAAGAATAGATAGACCAGTTAAATCTCCCATTCTTTTCATTGTTTTAGCACGCCATAAATCATGTTGTTTAAAACTGATAATGGCGTTCATTTTATCATAATCTGATGAAATACTATTAAAAATTTCTTGTACACGTTCTTCATTTACTTTTGTCATAGACATATTATAGCACACAGTGTCAATAAGGATCAATACGTTTCACTAAAAGACGTTTTTATGATTTTCGGTAAATTGTAAACTCAATAAGGTTCAATACGTTTCACCTAAAACGTAATTAAAAACGTAACTAAATATTTTTGTTAGGCAAGGTGCTGTATATCTAATATACAGCTTTTTTTACACAAAAAAACTACTCATAATATGAGTAGCTCTAATTTATCCAAAAGGATGTGCGCCTTTTGAATAAATTTTAACATAGTCTTTTGATTTTTCAAAAGATGTCTATAATTTTCCCTTTTAAATTTAATCAACCTTTTTATATTCGATACTATAATCAACATCTGGTTCTTGTCCAGTGCTTAAAAAGATTCTATCCACATCTGAGGCATCATTATATGAATTATAATTTGACGATTCATCTTGACTATTATAAGGGGTAAACGTAGCTGATAAGAAATCAATTTGTGAGTATGCTGTGATTGTATAAGAACCTAAACAAAATTGTAACTTAATTTTGAATGATTACCAGAATCACTAAAAGCTCTCAGTTTTTTTGTATATAAAGGGGTCCCTTTATAGTCATTATCATCTTCAATAACTTTAGGTTTTCCATTGGCATCAGTTTGACTAGGAATATTTATGTAAGGCCTTTTATTGTCGCTGGCGCATCTCCAGACATAGTTTTAAAAGCGCTCATTTTGATAGTATTATTCTTTACTACGATTGTCTCGCCTTCTTTGCTTTTCTATGTTCCTTGGATGCTATAATAATCCCCAGTCTTTATTTCATCGAGATTCATTGAATCTTCAACTGAATCTGAAGAACTTGCTGCAAGTTTTGAAATTGATTGGCTACTTTCACTTCCTTTTGTACCCTGATTTTCGTTTTTACTACAGGCTCTCAGTAAAAACACTGAAGACATAAGAGTACCTACAATAAATATTTTCCCCAAATTTTTTCATAATCGCTCCTTTTGTATTATTATAACACATCATGTCAGAAGGTTACGTTTGGAATGTATAAACTATAGAATCATCTTCTATTAGATGATTTTAAAAAAATTATAGCTACTGATCATTAACTAAATTGTAGCGCTTCTCTTGTCAAACTAGAAAGAGCTTCAAATACAGCTGGATGCGTCGAAAGATATTCTTTCACTCCAAATGTTCCACGTCCTAATTTTGGGCCATTAAAGGAATACCACTCTCCCAATTTAGTAACAACTCCGACTTGAATAGCCGTAGTCACGCTGTCAATTTCTTGTACAAATCCTTCTCCAAAAATATTAATTACAGTTGGCTTTTTATAGGGTGCTGCCACTTTATTTTTAACTGTATGGAGCGTCGTTTTCCTTCCAATAGTGTCAATTCCATCCTTAATTTTTTCTCCAGACTTCACTTCTATTCTAATTGACGAATAAAATTTAAGTGCAGAGCCACCGGGTGTGGTCTCTTTATTTATAAATATCCCACGCATTGTAGATCTTACTTGGTTAATAAAAATAATCACAGTTTTTGTTTGATTGACCTTTGATACAAGTTTAGAGAGCTGTTCTGACATCATTTTTGCTTGTTGTCCTGGAATAGTTACTCCATCAATTTCAGAAGCAGGGGTGAGTGCTGCAACAGAATCAACTACGATTAAATCAAAAGCACCTGTCTTCACAAATTCATTAAGCATAAAAAATGCTTCCTCACCTGTGTCGGGTTGGGCAAATATCAAACTTTCAGATTTGACTCCTAGATTTTCTGCGTACTCAATATCTAGCGAATTCTCAGCATCAATGTAAGCCACATATCCACCACTTTTTTGAGTCTCTGCAACTGCTTGAAGTGCAACTGTTGTTTTACCGGAAGACTAAGGCTGATATTTCCTTCCAGTGTTTTTGGATTGGTCAAAGAAGGTACAATCATAACTGGTGTACACTCTTCATCAACCTCTTTTGCTTTACTTTTAAAATATTTGGGTAAATACTGGCTCAATTTCTTTTTAAATTTCGTCTGTCTTTCTTTTTTCATCATTGCCTCCTAATTGCGTTATTTTTAAATCTTTAAATTGTTTTAATCCTTTTGCGATTTGATTCCAAATCTCCTGTATTTCACTTTCAAATTGATCACTTCTCACTCGCCCCACTTGCATCATTGTTGCCAAGGCATGGCTACTTTCTTTTAACTCAAAAGGCTCATTAAAGCCTTTTTTCTGATAAAAATAGCGTAATATCGTAAGAATTTCATCAAGTTCATCTTTAATTTTTGTGTGATGGGTTTGACTCACAAGTCTGTGTTTCATCCTTACTCCTTATTCAGTAAAATATTTGTAGGCTTGATGGATCCTTGCTTTATCTGCTTGATAACTTGTTTTACCAGAAGCTAAGGTTTTAGCTAATCCTTCTTCAAACATTTGAGCTTCTTTTTTTTGAGGATTGGTTACAATCATCGTATGTGCTTTTTGAATATGATATTTTTTACGAGTTTTTTCCCTAATGGTGTACTCGTTTCTACATAATGAATTTGAGTTTTGTCTTTTAGTTGCGCAATGTTTCTTTCAATTTCTGCATGTGCACCATTGCAATAAGGACACCCAAATTTGTAAAGAACAAAAAATTGTCGTTTCGAATTATCAAATATTTTTACCGATGTTTCTGTTTGAGAAAAAAGGGGTAATTCGTTTTGAACATTGTTTTTCAAGATATAGGGGAGCGTTGAATCTATTGGCTCAGCGTGAGTATATAAGCTCCAGACAACCCCAACCCTTAGCGGAAAAATAAATATTCCAATTCCAAGTAGTACGATTACTAACTTTCTTTTGCTTTTATTTATCAAGGTGAAGGCCGAAAGGCTTCCTAAAATTATGATACTCAAAATTGTTACTATCCACGCTAAATCAATCATCAGTTTTTCCTCTATTTCAATATTTTCTTAATTATTTCACACAAAAAAAGACTCCTGATAAAGCCCTTTTACATTATTAGATATTCAAAGAAAATGAATAAATACTCTTTTGGTGATACTAATCTTCAATTTATATGGTCCATATCAAAAAATATATCAGACCTGTTTACAATTTAATTTATTTTTATTTAAGTAAATAAAAAACTTATATTTTGACAAACTTTTTTTTTAATAGTATGATTAAGTAGTAAATTATAAAAGAAATCCAAAGTTGGTTGGAGAGTTAATAATTATTAATTATTAGCTAATGGGTTCGATTCCCTCCTCTTTATTTTTAGTTAAGAGTTCTTTGCAAACGTTTTATCTCTTTCTAAATAGTTTAAAAGTTACTAGCCCGCTGCTAGTAACTTTTTTATTTACTATTCAATGTGGTGTTGAAATTCATCATGTTAATCTATATTAAAATTTACATTTATTAATTATATTGTAATAACCCCCAAAGATTAAATCAAGAAATTGCATGTGAAATAACAGCCTATTAGATATAGAATTAAACATTTGTTTCATTAAATAAAATAGGAAAAAACCGCTCATCACTGAACGGGTTTTATATTTTTATAGGAAGATATAGAGCTGATTATAAATCTCTCTATTTATTCTCTACTTTCTACTTTTATTGAAAAAAAATATTTCTTACTAAATTTTTAATCCAAACATTTTGTTAATAATGCTACATTATTATAACCCTTTCTTATTTATGTTTATCAATATCTATATTATCAATCTTTGTGCTATTTTATAGCGGAACTAGAATTCTTAAATTGCCTAATTATTGAAATCGCTCTTTGATAACTACATTGCTATTTTCAGGAATCTTTTGAACGATTTTTTAGTTATAATGAAGAGATACAGATAAAATATCATAAATTTTATCTCACCAAATTAATATAATGCTGTTGAAGAATATTTCTTCCTAAATTCTAAAGGAGTCATTCCTTCTTGTTTTTTAAACTGTGAGATAAAATGACTTTGACTGGAAAAATTTAAAGAATTAGCGATATCTTTAAAACTTCTATCAGCAAATAGTAACATATGTTTTGATTTGTATACTGAAGAATTGTCATTCCCATTTCTTTTTTAAAGAGTGGACAAATATAATTTCTATGCTTTTGTACATGTTTTGATATGTCCTCAATTGAAATCTTATCATGTACTTTAGATCAATATACTGTACCACTTCTTTAACTAGAGGGTTTCCTACCCTATTACAGATTCTGGTTCATTTCTACGTACAGACTCGATTAATCTTTTTTCCAATTCTATAGAGTCCATATCAATATCTTCGTAACGTATGATATTCAGATTTTTTTCCATGCCTGCTTCGATAAAGGTTTGTGAGCTCTTTTTTCCTTTAATCCATTTCAATTGATTCAGTTTGGGTAACTTATTATTTAGAATTGAAAATATCAGTTTAACAAATTTTATGAAGTATCTTTTTTTATTTTCATAAAGCGTTAGTTTTGAAAGCTCTTTTGATCTATTAATAGAATAATTATTTCGAGTTAAATCTATGAAATTGCACGGGCCAATTACCGCAATACATTTCTTTTCATCATTCATTTTAAAATAAAAGCTAACAAAAAAGTAATCGTTATTCTCCCGTAAGTTGATCCCCTTCTCCGTAACATTTTTCAAATATGATTTATTAAAATATTGATCAGCGTGTTCGGGCTTTTCTGGAATGATTATATCTTCATTTTCATTAGCAACAATAATTGGAATTAATGATTTTTCATATAATTGTTCTAACACAAAAATACTGTCTTATAGTCCATACACTAAGTCTCCTTAAGAATTACTAAAATATTTCTTTTAAGTTGACAATTTTTTTCAAAAATTCTACCCATTCACAGCGACTAGAGCAGTTATACAACAAGCCTATTAAAATATTTCAAGTATCCCAATTTAAAATTTCTATAATTTCTTAGTTTACTTCAATTTACAACAGCGTATTTTTTATTATACACGATTAATAAAAAACAACAGCATTTATAAGTTTTACATCTAAAGTATAATTTTTAAAATTTCTCAAACTGATATTTCCGAACACAAAAAAACACGATACTTAAATGTATCGTGTTTTAGGTAAAGTCTATAGTCTCCAACAAATTTTATTGAATATTTTATAAACCCATAATAGATTTTACTTTACGATAAGCACAAATCTCATGATTATAGAAAATATTTATTTATTTATTTATTTTTTTTATTGATCCAATCTGTCGATAGATCCATTGCAGCTCGAGTTGCATTTGATTGATCAATACTGTTAACCATCACAAAATCATGAATCATCCCTTGAAAGCGTACTTGAGTCACTTCAACACCAGCATCACGAAGTTTTCTAGCGTAGGATTCTCCTTCATCTCTTAAAACATCCGCTTCTCCATTTAAAATCATTGCTGCAGGAAGCCCTTCAAGATCTTTTAAATCTGCTTTTAAAGGTGATGCTGTAATCTCAGAACGTTCTTTTTGATCTGTTGTATATTGATCCCAAAACCATTGCATCCCTTCTTTGGTTAAAAAATAACCCTCTGAAAATTCATTGTAAGAATTTGTATCAAAGTTTGAATCTGTTACTGGGTAATATAAAAGTTGCTGATTAATAGGAATGCCATCTCTTTGTTTTGTCATTATCGTCATGACCGTAGCCATATTGCCACCAACTGAATCTCCAGATACTGTTAAATGATTAAGATCTAAATTTTTACGCTCTGCAATATCAGCTAGTTGTTGCAAAACAGAGTAATTCTGTTCAATAGCCACAGGATATTGAACTTCTGGCGATAAACTATATTCTGGAACAATTACAACTGAATTTGTACGAACAGAAAGTTCCCGAACAAGTTTATCATGCGTTTTTGCACTCCCAAACACCCACCCAGCACCATGAATGTAAAGGATAGCAGGTAATTTAGATTTATTACCAACAGGGCGAATAAATCTAACGTTGATTTTCCCGTATTTCCCTGTATACATTAACTCATCTTCGATATCTACATCCAATTTTTGAACTGGACTTTCCTGTACTTTCTCAAGTAGTGCACGGCCTTCCTTGGGATCTAACTCGTAGATTCTTGGATGAGCATCATTTGCCTCACTAAAATCAATCGCTTCTTTTTCTAATGAAATTCTGGTTGTCATATACTACCTCCTTAAGTGCATTATAACTATTAAGATTTCAATCGTCAACTAAGATGACTTACAACTCAAATCGCAAAAGTTATAAATTTTAAAAGTAGGCTTCAGTACAATTATTATAAAATAAAATGCTTATTTTCCCAACATTTTTTTTATTTTTACTAATTCTCTTGTTATTCTTTTATCTGTGACCCTATAGTATGCATGGACAATACCTATTAATAGCATCAATATATCTATCCCTAATATAAATAATGTATGCGATCTTATAGTAAACACTTCTACTAATTCATGAGTTGAGACAAGGCCGTTTAGTAAGCCTGCTAGTGAGACATAAATCCATACTAATGATTTATCAAAAAATGATAATAATTCTTTATAATCCCTTTCATTATTTGTAGAATCTTTTAATATTTTAATTGCTCTTTTTTTTTCTAAATGAATTTTTAAAAAAGGTAGTAACCAATAACAATTCGATATTTTTAAAAACTTTTTGTCCTTATTAGTAAATTTTCCTATGATTCGTTGTTGCTCTGACATTTCTAATGTTCCTTGATAAAGTGGAAACACGTATAACATCCATGTTCCTATAAAAGACAGTACTACGTATAAATTTTTTACCATTTTTTCGTCCTGCTTCCTAAATAATCAAACGATTATTTATAATAAGTTATCATAACATAAATGATTAACAATTGCTAATATTAATATTTTTTATAATTAAGTTATAATATTGTTTAATTAATATTTTTTTGTTACAAACTAAGGAAAAGGTGTCTGAATGAAAAAATGGAATATGTTTTCTATAGAGAAAAACAGAAATAGCACTGAGTTTTTGCTTTATTTAGAGAAACTTTATAAAGAAAAAAATATGATCAATTAATTCGAGTAATAAAAATATCCGGTATATACGTATCATATGATTTTAGAAAATAAGTAAAACTTAGCGTGAAAATGTAACTATATTTATTAATCAGAATTTAAAGAAAATCATTCCAAAGAAAGTTGAAAAATTATTATCTGAAATTTCTATGTTGAAGAATTTCAAAAATGAAATATTAAAACAAGTTAGTGGGAATTATAATCCTTTACCTCTTGAAAAACAACCATACTTATTATGTTCGTATGTTAATGTGTATATTTCGTCAGAATTTCAAAAAAGCTTAGATGTTGGATCTAATCCAAGTGATATATCTGATAGGAATGAAGTTATTATTAACTCACTTGGTATGATTTTAAAAGATATCACTTTCAATATATCTACTGTAATAAATGAATCTGAAAAAATATAATTGGGAGTCATTTAATAATTGCATCAGAGCTAAGAGCTATTAATAATATTATTGAAACATGGATGTTCAGCCACATAGAAATCTATTATTCTAATAAAAAGCAAAAATATATTGCAAAAGAAATCGGAGAATTTGGAAAAAATAGATTGATGCCACAAATTCCTTTTTTAGATGTAAAAGCTGCTAAAACTAATTTTCAGAGTTTTCTTCCTACAAATAATTTAAATCTACTTCTAAAATCTGAGAAAGAAAGTCTCTACAATAAAATAACTGAATATTTTTATACTAACCACTATACTCAACAATATAAAAATATCCCATTACATGAATGGGTAACTGCATATTGGTGCTTATATGAAATGTCTAGAAGGATCAGTAAAACTAATATGATTAACACTAACTCTCAGTTAATTTATTTTTCCATTTTAGAATGGAAGAACATTCTTTCATGTGCTGGAATATCAGAATTAAATATAGACAATATTATAAGAAAAATGACTTTTTCATCGCAAGCAAAAGATTTGTATGCCCCCCCCCCTTAATTCCATTTGAAGAAGGATTAGTATTGATGGCTAATATAATGCTATTAATTGATATATCACAATCTCTAATGTCTCAATTAGGAATTGATGAGGATAGAAATAAATCATTATTAAACCAAAAGGGAACAAATTTTGAAAATCACATTGAATCTTTAACAAAAAAACAATTAAGAAAAACAATTTCAAATTTAAAAGCAAAAGAAAATAATAATTTTTATGAACTTGATTTAATTTTTTGTTTAGATAATGATTTGTTTATTATCGAATCTAAAACTCAAAAATAACCAGGAATCATAGAGATTTTTTCAGAAATCAAGAAGAATTACAAGAATACATTTATAAATTCAATAGGAATGCTAATTTTTTTATTAATAATAAAATACATAAAGATTATATTAAAATGAAATTGGGTATAAATAGCATACATAATGTTTATAAATTATTCGTGAGCAATGTATACCAATCACTTAATCACATCTATGGATGTTTACATTATAGATGAAATTAATTACTATAATTTTATGAACAGAAATGTCCCTCAACTACACTTTTTTAACCCCTTGGAAAAGAAAATGACAAGCGTAAGTATTGATTTTCAACTCTACTCAGGTAAAGTAACCTCTCCTCAATTTTTATCATTAATAAATTACGGACTTTTTAATGAAAGTCTTCAAAAAAGGATTGGGATTAGAAATATTGACTTTAACAATCATATAAATCTTCTCTACTCTTGTTACTATATTGAGTCGGGAGATCATAAGAGCTATAATGAGTCAGAATCAATAATTGATATCTTCAAAGATTTATTAAATAAGTTTTTTTAATTTTTACTGTAACTATATTAATTAAAGCCTTCTGCTTCATGTAAATAACTTTATTGTTCCTAACAAATTTTTATATTACTCTGAAAAAATCTCTTTGATAAATTTAATATTTTACAATTGATGCTAGAGTCATTTTATTTTCTCTCAGCTTTAGTAAAATAGTACTCTAAAAAAACATTTTCTGTTTACACTAGTCATTCTCTAGTTTGCTGAGTTTTTAGATTTCAGTCCTAATAAATTAATTTAAAATGAAAGAATTCGAAATATTTGCTTGTACATTTTAACTCTCTAGTTATTATCCATAATTACCTTTTGTTATTTAAAAAATTGATATTACCCATGCATCACTTTAAATATAAATTTTTATGCTGATCTTTTATCATATTTTATTATTTATTAATTCCTTTAGATTTTTCATACTTCACTGTCTCAGGACTAAAAAAATCAACAACCTATGCTATTGATAGCCTATTAAAATCCGTTAAGTCTAATGGCTTTAGCCACTATGGAAAAGTTGAATATGACGAGGATATTTTTAGTACTAATGAGGAAAATACAAAGCTTTCAAATGGAGACAAAGTAACTTTAACATTATCAAATAACTATATTGATCAAAAATCTTCAAACGTAAAAGTACTAAAAGGGGCTAAATCAAAAGCAGTTGTAATATCTAGTGTCAAAAATACTGTACAACTTTCAAATCTGTATGATTTACTCAATCATACAGATTCCGTTGCACGTGACGATAATAAATCAGGTTCTTGGTCTGCTTATACTGTGACACGTCAAGATAGCTAATATGTTGGAAAGATATTACTAATTCTTGGTATAGTGTTAGTTCTGATACTACAGGATAATTCTCTATACTTACTATTTATAAAATTGATGAGAAGTCAGATAATAAAGTCGAGCCTTCTAAATATAAATTTTATGGCTATTCTGGTTTGACACTTAAAGACAACAAGGTCGATATTTCGGGCTTAAGTGATGAAGATAAATACTCAGATTATCTAAGCTTTAATAGTTTTCAAGAAGTTCTTGACTCTCTTAAATCTCATTATACTGGTATTTCTAAAATAAACTGATTAAAGCTTTCATTTAAATATTGAGGGAAAAAAGACCAGCCTTACCAGCAATGTCATTAAGTTAAGCAAAAATAAAATAACTTATCATTCATAATAAGATTTTTTATTTTTCAATTTAAACAGTAAGTGTCACTTAATAACTTGTCTGACCAATCCTGACAAAGTTTTAACATTTCAAACTTTTGTCTCTCATTCAATTGCTCAAATAGCTCCGAAGGTTTACTCTCATTTGGATCATCAGTCTTCTCAATTAAAAATTTAAAGGAGACGTGAAAATATTCTGCTAGTTCGATCAAACGATTTCCTGAAGGTTCGGTCCCATTCTTATAATTATGGAGTGCATTCCTTGAATACCCCAATTCCCGTTCAATTTGGTTGGTAGACTTACTGCAATTTTTAATTTCTTATTTTAATCGATTATAAAATATAGTTTCTTCAGTCATTTAATCATGTTTTTTACGCTTAAAGAGAATCACAACAGTTGTTGCCAGAACGATAAGAAATCCAGTAATCATTACAATAACCGACAGTCCTTCATCATCACCAGTTTGAGGAAGTGTATTCTTTTTTTCAAAATTAGGATCAGTTTTATTGTCACTACCCTCACTACTTTGTGGGATTGCTGGACGATCATCTGGCTTAGGAGTAGGAGTTACATGAGTATCTTTTGTATAAACATAAGTCACCGTCTGAGCTTGATCTGTGAAGGTACCTGTGGTATTTCCTTGAACTTCTTTGAAGGTATAACCATCAATCGTCTTTTGTTCCGTGGTGTAAGAATCGCCAACATTACCTGATTTCACGGCATCATCGGAAATCTTATTGCCATCCGTATCTAC